>NZ_RDSM01000003.1:900000-1151747 GCF_004115155.1 Granulicella sibirica | reverse complement strand
AAGACGACCCATCGCTGCTCGCTTTCCTCCGCTCACTCTAAATAGTTATGTTGTGTACGCAGGGCTCGAACCCGCATGTTCAGCGGCAACGAGCCCGCTACGCAACATAACTGCGAACACAACATAAATGCGCCAGTTCGTGAACGAGCGTGGAAAACTCCTCGGCCTCGGATTGTCCGGGCAGGATGGCAATGCGTCCGCCGTAGCTGATGCCTAGCGCGGGGGCGATTTTCTCGGTAAACGCAAGCTCGATGCCCTGTTCCTCGATGAACGAAACAAGACGTTCGCGGTTGTCACCAACACTGCCGCTCATCTCACGCAAGGCGGGAAGCTCTGCACCTTCGGTCTGCTCCACGTCGAAGACGTAGGCATTGCGAAATCCGACTAGGACGCGCGTGTTCTGTTTGGTGATGTCCTTTTCGGCTTCCTCGTCCTTCTTGCGCTTGATGCCGACGATGGGAGCAAGAATGCGAATTCCCTTCTCGCCCTTCTTCACCTTCCGTCCAAGCTGGTTCCATGCGTACAAGCCAGCAACGCGGGTTGCGTTCGGGCGCTGCCGGGCAATCTCCAAGATGTTCCCGAAGCTGTAGTTATGGAATCGGCTCATCGCGTCGAGGTAGGCCGTGAGTGCGTCGCTGTGTCCTGCCTCTAACTGCTCGATAAGGCTCTTGACGTTGGCAGTGATGATTTCTTTGGCGGTTTGCCGTTGCTGCGGCTGCTTGGGGTTTTCGTTGATGGGGGTGACAGTGCTGGTGGTGTTCATGGGTGCTTCCTCCTTGGGTTCTGGCTCTTGCACTTCCGCGTTGAAACGCGGCATGTACATGCCGAACGCCACCTGGCGAAGGCGGGGGTAGCAAGCGTCAAGGGGAGCGGGTATCACCCACCCGCAGCAAGGCGAAGGGCGCGGTTGTATCGCGTGATTTTTGCGGAGCAAAAATTATGGGGAAACCCCTTGACGCGCGCGTGGGGCTGAGCCCCTAGCAAGGTTTGGTTTCCTTATTGGCGCGCAACGCGCGCACGATCTGTCAGGGTCGGCGTTGCGGGCAGGAACAGGCCCGCTGTGGAGGGTGGAGGAAGACGCGAAGCGGCTGCAGACAGGCGAGGAGTGAAACTCCTCCCTACGAGAAGAATTTTTCCGAAGTTGCTGCCGATGAACCCCCAACGGCTGCGGGCAGGAAGGATAGACTGAAGGAGTACGTCTTGGGAGTAAAGGTGGCCCTTTGGGCCTCGATGTGGATCTCGATTGGGGGAGTCGGAAACGCCAACCTGGTAGCAACAACAAACATGGAGGCCAAACCGATGAAGAACTCAGTCACTACTTGTGTCGAATCGAAACCTGCTGTCAACGCTTCAGCTCACAAACCCATGCGCGAGCGCAAACCTCGTCATAGTGACGTGAAGACATCCAGCGTTTTGGGAAAGATCAACACGAAGAAGAGCGTGCGGTGTGGAGCGGCGTTGCTGCGGGCCAGGCTTGGGAAGCTCCCCCAATCGAAAAGATCGCATCGGGCAACTTGATCGGTTCACCCTCAAGAGTCAACGCGGGAGGTTCAAATCCTCTCACCCGCACCTTTCTGTTGCATGTCGAATCGGGATGGGCAAACCGCTATAGGATTGCCCATCTTTCGCGCGTAAGTACGGACTGCGCGGCATGTAGATTCCTTGGACTGCATGAACAAGATTCGAAGATGCAGAGCGGCTGAAAATGAGGAAGTTGAAGGTTTGATATCTGCTCGTGGCGAGAGTGGCTACACTGGAAGGCGATGTTGAAACACTTTTCTTGGTATGTGTGCGACGCAATCACCCATCAACGAACTGGCGTCCCTGGACGCCGTGATCTCGGGATTCGACCGAGCTGATCTCCTGTCCGCAGTTGCGGGACTTCAACTTCTGCCGATCAATGCCGAACGAGTCGTGCGGCTCGAAGCTCTTGCGCATAGAATCGCGTGCCTGCAATCCACCCGTTCTCGCCGTGTGGCCCCTCATTCACTGCGCGGCTTATGCGACTCCCCGGCCCTGGCTGCGATTGCCGACGCAGAAGATCCCTTCGATAGCGTCTTTTGCGAGGAAGTGTCCTTTCATGGCGGCTCCTACCGGGTCCTTCCCGGTCTCAACGAGCACGCCACCTTTATCCTGAAGCGAATACTGGAACCCCTGTACTTCCATCGCGATGACTTTCCAGACCATGAGTACGTGCGCCTCGCGACCCGTCTCATTCACGGAACTCTCGCACTCAGTGAGCGGATTTGCGATGTTGCGGGAATCGTCCGCAACCCGCCCATCGAATCGAGATTTCAGGAGCCAATCGTCGTTCCCGATGGGACGACGCTGGCGCGGCTCAAGAATGCCGTTCGTTTCAGCCGCGCGGCATTTCATCTGTTTCTGGAGAGACTTCACCTTCCTCTCGACTCGCTTCAGCCAATCATTGCAACCGTCGCGGAACTCCAACTGGATACGCAGCTTCAAATCTCAGGTTTACTGAGCCGCAAACCGCTTGTAGCGGTAGGCTCTGACATCGTCGTTGCGTCGCCGACGGAGTTGCTACCTGCTCTGCGCAATGCACTGATCGGACTGGCTCAGGATCGCGGGGTTGCAGAAGAGCTTGCGAGCCGGTTCGGTAGCGCAACTTGGCAAGCGGTCGTCGAGCATTTGGGCTATGTGAAGTGCGATGCTATTCCAGCTCAAGTGCCCGTATGGGCCGACCGGCCGCGGTATGTTCACGATGGATTCTTCGATCTCGACACAGACAAAATCATCTACTGCCTCTCGGTAACGGATTCTCTCGAAGGATATGACCGTCTCCATCCGTTCTCTCTGTGGCATACGCCCGGCCTCGACGAAGCGCTCACTGCGCGTCTTGAAGCGGTTGCCGACTATATCTATACGCACCAACCGCAGATCAATGAAATCTTCCTTATTCTGCTGACGCAATCCGTGGGACGCTACGTCGGTATTGGAATTGGGGGACCTGATCTCACGAGCTTCTTACTGCCGGCTTCTGATCTCTGTACCCTCTGCCTTTTGGAAGGCGGAAAAGAACTGGTGTTCTGGAAATTTGCCATCGTTCGCGACGAGACGCGAAAGCAGGCATCGATTGCACCGAGCGGCGCAATCGACGAATACGAGTTCTACCGTAAAAATCGCTACACCTTTTATGCGAGCGACGACTACCGCCCCACCAAGATCTGGTTTGTGCCTGGAGGGGCTGGTGTCCTCCGACGCGACGTTTTTCGCGAACGGGATTGGCATGGAGTGCGTTCCTACGAGGCCAATCGCCTCGTCGAAGTGACGAGATTTACGTCTCCCGATGTGCCGGTCTATTCTCTGTCGGAGAACATCGGATCGGAGCTTGCGCTTCTGGTGGAGGGCCTGCCCTTGCCCGTTTGGATAACGGGGCCGGAGACGCCGATGCCGCGTGACCAGCGGCGCGTATACGGGGAGTTTGTCGATGCGATTGCGTATTGGCTATGGCAGTTTTCGCAAGCCATCGCTCCGGTCCTCCAAGACATGCAAGGTCGCTTTACCATTCTGCGCATCATCGTGGACTTGAACTGGACAGGAGATGACTTGGAGGAGGTTGCAATACAGACCGGCCCTGCACAGCCCCTTGTCACCGCAGAGGCCAATACCGAACGGGGCGCGATTACGGTTCGCTTTGAAAAAGGGATCGAAGACGCCTTGGCGACCGCAGACAACGCCGGCGAACGGTTGTTTCTTCGGGAGATTCTACTGGCGATCCGAAGCATGAGCAGGCACGACGTAGCGAGAGCGTTGCGGGATCATGAGCTGTCTCACACGATCGACGCTTTTGCCCCTTTGGGACTGAAAAAGAAGGTTTTCTTCCTGAGTGCCGGAAACATGCCGCAACTCGATGGACGTGGGCTCCCGCATGGTCGAACGGTACAGGAAGTCGATAAGAACCTACTTCTCGATCCCATTGGCGATCACTTTCGCCGTGACCAGCACTTCGTGACAGGCGCTATTGATCCCGACAGAGTGTCGGCGGTCATCAATGAGATTGTGGACTTCTGCTACCAGGAATTCATCTCTATGGTGGCCTCGCTCTCTCCGGATGGTTTGCTGGAAGAACTGGTGCTTCGTCATGAATCAAATGTGAGTGGCGCTTTCAAGGCGAAGCTCCTTGCAGCGACGCGTATCGCTTGCTTTGGTCAATCACCAGAATTTCTCAAGGACTTCTCTGAAGGGCTTTCGCAGCATTCCGAAGCCGCAGTGGCGGGCCGCTTCCTGATCGAATACGTTACCGCTACTCCACCGAAAGGCCTGCGCCCCATGAGCCTGAGCATGTACGACGCGCTGTTGGCTCGGGCAGCAATCATCACAACGTATGGAATGCTCAGCGACATCGTGCATTTCCAGATAGCGAGAGTAGATGTGGACATGCTGGGCGCGGGGCGACTTGGGTTTCGCCCAGACCAATACCGCGCCGCGATGCGTGACTACCGTTTGCGCTTTGCGGCGACACAAGCCTCTGAGTCGGCGGCGCGCTTTCGTAGGCAGTGGCAAGACGCCGCGCCGGTCGATAACGAATGGCGGACCGAAGTGGAGACGGCGACCGAAGCGGAATTCGGCTTCCCGCTGTCGAAGTTGGTGGAGTTGCTGTCCTTCGCCATCGAGCTTGGGCTGTACCACCCTCCCATCGTGCGGATGAGATACGAAGACGTTGTCGCGAACTTCGCGGCCCGCGAAGACTGGAATCAGCAGATGGTCGAAGACGCTATAGAGATGTTCCTCTATCGTCCGCGAGCAAACTTCCTCAAGCCAGGAAATGGCTATCGAGGCGAAGACGTTTATCCGTGGCGTTACGGGCGACGCCTGTCCTATCTACGTAGACCGTTCTTGGTGCAGGAGCAGGACGGAACCTGGATTGTGTGGGGCCATCGGCATGTCAAGGAGGCTCATCACTACTTGTTGCAGACTTGTTTCGGTGGGCGGATGCAGGCGAGCAGCAACGCGATGAAGGTGTTGGTAAGCCGCTATGCTAATCGGGAAGGGGAAGAATTCAACGACGAAGTGGCAGATCGTCTGGAAGTAAAGCCAAAACTGTGGGTACGACGCAGGCTGAAGAAGATCGGCAGAGGAACAACTGCGATTCTGCCTCCGGGCGATATCGACGTGTTGGTCATTGACGTGAGCCGGACGAGTATCTATACCCTAGAGTGCAAGAATTTGGCCTTTGCGCGTACGCCCTTTGAGTTGGCAGCGGAGCTACGCGCCCTGACGGAATCGACCGAACATAGCCGGTCCCTGATCGCCAAGCATCAACGGCGTGTCGTCTGGCTCAAAGAACACCTTGACAGAGTAATCGAGTGGGCAAATCTCGACCCATCGAAAACCTGGTCAGTGCATTCTGCGGTGGTTGTCGATGAGCACGCGATGAGTCCGAAACTGCAGGATGTCGGAGAGCCCGTGTTCTCGATCGAAGACCTGCGCGCAGATCAGGACGATTTCGGGCTCAGTGTTCTTTGTACTTCCACCTACGTCCCTTACTCAACCAACACGGCTGACCATGAGGACTAAAGCTCGTTTGTCTGACGGTTGAGTCTTTATACTTCACAACTCCTTCTTTTCCAGGGACGAAGTTTGGCTACATGATTCCGAGAATGGCCGCTGCGGCACCGAACAGCGCAGCTACGGCACTCCAGATGGCAGCCTTCTTGTTGAGCGTCGATGTTTCGATCAACGCATCTCGAACGGCATAGACATCGACTTGGACGTTCAGCGTATAGAGTTCGGGAACATCACTGATGGAGGCCCCGGGTACTTCGCACAATGTTGGTGTTGGGCGGCTCGATAGATACCAGTAGACGGCTGCGGCGAGAGCGCAGATTGCCGCTGCTGACGAGCAGACGATGTAAGCAATGCGAAAAGTGTTCACGACTATGTTCCTCCGATGTTCGGTCATTGGCACGGATAACTGGATGGTCCGCTAACTTGCATTGAATATGAACACCACTCCCATATCATTAGGTCTGGGAGGATGCCATGTACGCGTTACCACCATGTCAAGCAGTCGTCTACCGTCTCGAAGCCAAGCCTAATTCTGTGCCTGGTCCTGAAGAGTCCGCGATTGAACTACATTACGAGGAACCGCCCGACACCTCACTTCTGAATGATTTTCAAGGCACACAGGTCAGCTATGCCGTCACAGGGGCGCTAGTTACGGGACAGAGATATGCCCGAGGTGTCATAACGCCCGACCCCGAGTTGATAGCGGCGGCAAATCGAGTTCTTGCGCGTTGGTTCAGGAACTATCAGAGAAGTCGATCCTTTATGGGGAGAACATAGCAAATGCCCATCAAGGAGTTTCACGCCTCGACTGTCGAAGAGTTCTGGGAGCATCTCTCTCCACAGCGTTATCTCCTGAACCCACGTAACCGCCCAGTCTTCCGTGGGCAGGCTGACTCTCAATGGAAGTTGACTCCTTCCATTTTGCGAGGAAAGTGCCATCCCATCCACTCAGCGGTGATCTTCAGGGGGCAACCCGAAGTGTCCGACACTAGAATATTTGTTGAGATTGCCACGCTGAATACGTTCGCACACTACTGCGATCAAACTGGACTTAGGATACCTGGAGATTCCGCCGAATTTCGCGCCAACTTCCTTGATCCCCAGCGAGTGATGGATACGTTCATTTTTCACCGTAAACTCTGGCCGTCTCCGGAGTATTACGAGATCATGGCGGTCGCACAGCATCACGGCTTGCCGACGCGTTTGCTGGATTGGAGTCACAGGTCCTATGTAGCTGCGTATTTCGCCGCTGCTGACGCAATCATGAGCGATACTCACGCCGACCGACTTGCTGTTTGGGTATTGGATACGGAGGTGACGCTTCCGCGATTGGAACAGCTCGAATTTATCCGGGTGCCTGGCGCAAACAATGCGAACGTAGCTGCGCAGCGCGGACTATTTACGTTGTTGCGGCAAGAGTATCGCCGGGGGGCACCATTCAGCTCCCCAGAAAATCTTTGCGAGTACATTGACTCGTCCGGGAATGCTTGCCTTGGCAAGGTTACTCTGCCCATCAGTGAAGCGACGAAAGTGATCGACTTGTGCGAGCGTCATGGGATCAACGCGGCAACCCTGTTTCCAGACTTCTACGGAGCAGCGAAATCGACGCTCTTACAGCAAATCTGTTGGTCTCGTTCGCACTGGTCTGACGGCCAAGATATATGGGCAAGGACCTTGCCTCCGCCATAAGAAGCGTTTCCGGCCTTAAAGACAATCCGGACTTGCGAGGTAAACTAGTCGTTGTCGCGTGGCACGGCAACCGCTCAGTCGCTTACGCAGCTTCTCACGAAGCGCGGCGCTATGGGTACGGTCTGCGATGCCCGCGATTACAGCGGAAAGGCGCTGCCCCGAAACAATCTTCATCGCGGCTGATTTTGTTCGATACAAAAAAGCCTTAAAATTCATACGAAGCATTCTTAAACGCCACACGGATCTAATACAGCCTCGGCCCTGAACGCATTAAGTGTTTGCAGCGGTCTGATGTTCGGAATGAGTTAAGGACGCGCCGCATTCTTTTCTCTGAGCTTCTCCGCAGCAGCGATAAGCTTCTCAGCCTCGGCGACGGTATTTGCCTCTACCTCGATGTCGCCTACCTTGACACGAATCTTTCGTCCGAACCGTCCAGCGAACCAACCGGTGAGCACAGAACCAATGACTGGCAAGGCTTCTTTGAGATTTACTGCAAAGACACCCAAGTGCGGAGCAATGTCATTTCCGGCCGATTCAATAAGCAAAACGCGAGATGACGGACTGAGTCCGTGCGCTCTGAGATCGTCATCGAATGCGCGAAGGTCTTTTTGGTAATCTTCGTCGTCATGCGACAGATCCTCTGGCGATGCGATGAGTGTGAGTTCCAAATCCTTCTTACGCGATGTCTCGGTATTCATTTGCCTCCATGTCCGCTTACGAGTTCATTAGCTTATGCACTACGAGCAACAACTCGGTGGGCAACCATAATATCTGCGAGTTGAAGACCGCGGCTCTGAAGGCTGGCGCGTAGCTCTTCACGAATTTGGGCAGTTTGAGCGATGTCCGAGAGCGTCAGAATCAAACTGAAGTTGACCCCTTCCGGCGGAAAGATGACCAGGGCACGCTCCAAGCTTTCGAGGGAAATTCTCCAGTTCGAAGTGTTCCCGCGACCCTTCTTCATCGCGACGTGATAGCGCTTCACGGGAGACCACTTCAATCCCGTCTTAATGAGGAAGCTCTCCGTTTTTCCTGTCCCCTGCGCCACATCCGCACCGTCGTGCTCTAGTCGAGACTCCCAGGCTGTCTCCCCTGTTGCTACATTCATTTTTTCTTGATGGAGATGAGCCTCCAACTGGACCCGGACAGCCTCTTCACGATGGTCCGGATCAATGGGGGGGGTGTATGCCAGTGTCACGTCGGCACGCCCCCTGCAAGTTCCGTCCGGAGCAACCAATGACTTGGGCCAAGTGAACGCAAACTCAAGCCGCTGTTTACGAAGAAGCTTCGCGCTAAAGACGAGCGTTACGGAGTGAGGCGCATCACTCAAGATCGCCTCGGCCGTAGGAGCCAAGCCGAACCCAACAAAGTCGCGCGCGAAAGGTCGAAGGGCGGGCTTCTCTAACGCGAAAGGCCGCTGTGCTCGGTGTATGGGTAACGCCAGCAGGGTTTCCCGGGGTGCTTGGCTTGCGAGAAGGTGATCTAGCGTCGCCAATGTGGCGGCGGTCAGCGGGCTGGCATAGCTAGTTCCACAGCCATCAGTGGTTTCTCCAGTTGGCGTGACCGATTGAAGGCCACTACTAAGGTTGCTAGTGTACCCAGCACCACCGCATTGAACTAGATCGGGCTTTGGAGATCCTCCGACGCCAGGTCCGCGACGCGTATAAGTAGTTGGCATGAAGGCAATGTGACCAGGAACTCCCGACGGATTAACGGCTCCTACGGTTACGCCTAGCAACTGGTCTGAAGGCGCTGAAATCTGCTGATCGAAGCTACTTACCGATGCGAGCATTGCCACCGCGTCCTGCGTTTTCTCGGGCCACGGAGGACGAGAGACAGTGCTGCTCAAATTGCCAGACGCTACGACAAAAATAACGTCGTGAGCTCGTGCGATTCGATCAAGGCGGTCAGCAGTTATTGAGTAAGCAAGTCGTGAGGTCCGATTTCCAATTGCAAAGCTCAGATTGAAGATCCTTACATTGAAGTCCCTCTTGGCAACCTGAATCTTCTCATCCAGAGTGTCGAAGAGATCTTCGAGGTCGGGGTAATAGCTTGTTCGCAGCTCGCGGCGGGGAAAAAGGTCAAGGTCGTATACCTTGCAACCTAGAGGCTCGACGGAATCGATCAACCCTGGGTTTAATGAAGCGCCAGCACAGATCAATCCCGCAATAAAGGTGCCGTGGGACTCGTCGCGATCGAGAACGGGGACGAGTCCAGCATCACCCACTATCCAGGCTCCCATGCTTTTTGCCGAAGAAACGCCTCCATCAATCACTCCGACTACCGGATAAGGTGAGCTAGCCGTGGGAGGAGAAAACGATGCTGCCCGCGTCGGCGGCTTGCTTGTCGTCGGCGCAGTCTCAAGCGTCGGTGGCAATTGGATAGAACGGACGAGCGATTGACTCGCTAGAACATTCAGCAATTCAGTGTGTCGCGAAAGCGACATATCTGCGTGGCTCTTTCGAATACTATCTGTCAACGAAGACTCAGACATCTCAGAAGCGCGGCCATCCGCTAAAAACGGCAACTCGATTTGTCTTTGATCTTCACTCAAAAGTTGGACGGACAGAGCTAGCGTGGGCATGCCGTATTGAACCGTTCGCGCGGACGGAAGGAATGGCCGGATTAGCAGTCCCCCGGTGAGTTTTTCGAGACTCTCTCGGAAACGTTTTATGAGAGCGTCGGTGCTTTGGCCTCCCACCTTACGATTTGGGCGAAACAGCTCGACGATGTAACCGCCGATAATGTTCGGTTGATTGAACCAGGCCACGGCTTCTGCCGCGGAAAATTTAATCTTGTCACTGGCACCGTAAAGTTGAATATCGTCAATGCCGCCTACCTCACTGCGGTAGCGTGACGCTCGCGGTTCCAATGCGTCATCCTTACTCTTGTTAGGCTTTAGAAGAGGCGTTTCTTCGGCCTTGGTTGCGATGATCGACGCCAGCCGATCAAGCGCGCTGGGAGTCGCTTGAAAAAGCATCTCGCCAACACCGTCAACACCAACGAGAGAGAAGTTGTTTGCTTCAGTGAACAGACTCCCGAGAGGCCGATGGCTCTTGGCCAACGCAACCTCTCTCTGCTGAACCCTTACGAAGCCGGCTGGCTCTCCGGAACGCCTTATGCCATCCGCAACACTGGTCGCTCGCGCCTGGATACGAGTCTTGTGCGTCGCAAACCCCTTATCGTTTCCAGCGAAGAAGTCTTTCGATCCACCTCCGAACGGCTGAGGCTCTTCCATTTCGATGAAGCGCTGCGTGTCTAAGAATACTTGGATAGGGCGAACATCACGGGGTGTCTTAGCCATGAACCATCTCCTCTGTCCGGGGCTCGGAGGCCTCGCCACGTTTCTTCCGTCTCGATACCGCGCTTTGTGACAAACCGAATAACCGACCGATATCTGTCTGATTAAATCCGGCCTCGTCGAGTGCCTTAGCTAAGCGATCTTTGGGGCCCATTAGGAGATCGGCGCGATCGGCGTGGAAGATCCTGACATTCAGGACCGCTTGACGCCGCAAAGCCTCCAAGATCAAACCTCCGTCTACCCGCTGAAACGGGCGGGTCTCGTTAGTGGAGGCTTCCGCCGTTTGTTCAACTCGTAGAACAAGGAATCGCTTCCCTGCCTCAACTAGCATCTCGATATCTGCACCGCTCATTGACTCAGTTGCCCACACTAAGAGCTGAAGATCAGCGGCGGCAACAGGAAGCGGTTTGAGGAAATTCGTTAGCAGAATGGCACGAGCATCTTGATCGGGCACGGGTATCGCGATGCGAGAGTCGAATCTCCTCCAAACGGCGGCATCAAGTAAGTGCTCATGGTTTGTCGCTGCTAGTGTGACGCCGACTCCATTTCGGGCATCGAGTGACTGCAACAGGGCGTTTACGACACGTTTGATCTCTCCAATCTCCTGAGCATCATCTCTCGCCTTTGCCAACGCATCAAATTCATCCAGGAAGAGGACGCAGCGATAACGATTGGCAAAGTCGAACAGTGCCCCGATGTTCCTTGCTGTTGTTCCTAGGAACGAAGACATGAGACCGTCCAATCTTGCTTCCACACAAGGCAGACCCATTTGTGCTGCTAGATAACGGGCGAGTTTAGTCTTTCCTACACCTGGTTGCCCATACAAAAGGCAACGCATATGGGGTTTTGCTCCAACCTTTGCAAGATCTTCTGTTCGTTTCCATTCAGCCAAGAGGTCGCCAATCGCCATGGCAAGCGATTCGTTCAGAATTGGAGCTGCCTCAGAAGCTGCAGTTGGGAAAATCACTCTCGCCAGCGGTGTTCCAGTTTCTCTGTCGGTCGGATAGGGGGTCGAGGGTAGAAGGACCTCGCCAGATAGCTGCCGGCGAACTGCATCCGCCGTCAAGCGCATCTCGTTCATAGCTAGGGGGGCCATCGTATGCTTCCGCCCCGCCCGATTCAAAAGACGATTCAATTTCGCAGACTGATCGGCGTCGGAGGCCTTCAGTAAATCCCGCAGTCGTTCGATCTGCTGTACCGACCGTGAGCCTTCGGCGTCCAAAGCTATCCGTGCTAAGACGAGAATGACATCGAAGTGTTCCATGATGCGTTTATAGCAAGATTTATGCGTTTACGCAAGTCTTGTATGATTTATAAGGCCGCAATATGCATTATAAGCGCCCATTTACCACATTTGACTGCTTTTTATGCCGAACGCCATTCTGGCGAAGTGCGGGGGTGGCAAGGCGCATTGGGAAGGGGGGTATCTCGCACCCGTAGGGCGAGAGAATCGAGTGAATTTCGTAGAATTATGCGGGACACCCCTTGCGCCGCGCGTGGGGCAGAGCTCTTAGCGTATTGTTCTTGGCGGTGGGGCGTTGAGGGGAACAGTGAACCTCCCTGCTTAGGTGGGTGGCGGGGGACCGAAGGCGGAGACAGGGAGGAAACTTCCTGCCCACTCAAACTACTTCCGTTTTGCCTTTGCTAATGGCTCTGACTTGTATGGAAATCGGTAACAAAGATGCGAGGCTCGAACTACAGACTGATGCCCTGATCGTCGTTTTTGTCGGCCCTATTGGGTGAAACGATTGCATTATCCGCAACTGAATGAGACGGCTCGTGTGCTGCGTGTTCGAGGGCATTTTGTCGACTAATCGGCTGGGCCTGCCGGTCGTAGAAATTGCCTTGAGGGTCTATGTGCAGCCACCCTCCTGTTTGATCGTGCTTGTAGCTCTCGATGTCACCTGTCTCGCGTTTCCACTCGTACCCTTCCGTTTCCTTGGGTAGAGCCGCCTCGATGGGGGCATAGTGCCGTGTGTCGACCTCGGCTTCATGGCGAATGATTTCGGGCAGCGGAACCATCGTCTCGGTTGGGGGTTCACGGCGTAGGTCATCCTGCGGGTGCTCTCTGGTGTTGGGCATAGAAGGCTCCTTGGTCTGCTGGTTGGCGGTCGGCGCTTTTTGAAGGTCTATTGCCGAGGTCTTGGTCACGTCGGTACTGAGACGTTCACCAAGGTTCCCCGCGTCGTTGGTGTAAATCCGTGCATCCTGTGACGCGCGGGAGACGGAGACATACGCAAAGCGGGTGTTGATGAGTTCCGGGTGAACGGTGGTGTCCATGTTCACCAATACGCGATCTGTGGTAAGTCCCTGTGAGCTGTGCGAGGTTACGGTGTAGCCGTGGTCGAAGTGCCGCATCTTGGCGGAATCGAAGCTGACGGTGCGCTCTTTATCGCCGTCTATTTTCAAGTCAATCTGCTTGCCATCGATCCGAGTAATCGTTCCAAGGTCACGATTGGAAACGCCCAACTCCCTATTCGTGGACGTGAATTGGATACGGTCACCCTGGGCGAAGTCGCGGCTGATCTCGCGGTAGGCCGTAATCCCACTCAATCGTTTTGGGTCGTAGGTGACTTGCTTTCCGTCATCCTTGGCGACGGTGATTCGATTGGCTGCGGCGTCAATGGAAGCCACCTTCGCATAAGTGCGTGGCTCAATCCCGTGCTCTTTGCTCCCGCGCGAATAGAACAGAATGTCGCCTTGCTGGTAGTTCGCTGCCCACTCTCTATCGACGCTCGTCAGTTCCGACCGCTGCGTGAGAACGGTCATCGGGTGGTTCTCTTTCGACAAAGCACCGCTGTTCTGCAACTCCGCGCGGACGGCATCGTTGATGTCGCGGCGGCTGGCATTGTCGGGCGAGACGATGAGCGTATTCTCAGGCCGCGCAACGTAGTCTGTCGCGATAGCCTCGATCCGTTGCTGACGGTCGGGGATCTCACTGATGCGCCCCTGCTGCTGGAGAAGTTGAACTCCTGTCGCCGTCTCGTTGCGCGAAAGATGCTCAACGGCGCGGAGGAGTTCCGGGTCTTTCTGACGAACGATCTGGTCAAGCTGGGAGGTACGCATCCCAGCTTCCTGCATCTGCTCGAAGGGCTTTCCGGCGTCTACGCCCTGGTGCTGCCGCGTATCGCCGATCAGCAGTATCCGATCTTGCGGGCCGATCTTTTCGAGGAAGGATTGCATCTGGCGGGTACTGGCGAGACTGGACTCGTCAAGCATGTAGAGGTGCCGCGCGTTCGGGTCTCCCGAGCTGCGTTCGACGCCTCCACGGGCAAGGAAACCTTGCAGAGTGTCGGCGGGAATCCCTGCATCACGGAGTTGGCCGGCGGCGCGGCTGGTCGGCGCAAAGCCTTCTACGGCGTAGCCGTTTTGCTCCGCGCCCTCACGAATACTGGATAGAGCCGAGGTCTTGCCTGAACCGGCTAAGCCCTGTAGCCCATGTATTCGGTCCTGCGAGGTAAGCACCTCCTCGATGGCTCTTTGCTGCGCTGGATTCAGGAATTGGCCGGAGCGGGCGTGGGCGGCGGCGTCATCCTGACGCATGATCGGTTCGGCGGCCTGTCGTCCCTGTTGCATCTGCTTGATGGTCGAAAGCTCCTCGGCAATCGCCTCACGGGTGGTGAACTGGCGGCCCGTTTCATGCTTCTGGCCGGGTGTGATCTGGAACTCACCGGAGGTCACTCGCTGCTCGAAGTGGCCGCGCACCTGGCTGTGCGTCAGGTCGCCCATGCCACGCCGGAGCGCATCGCGCATGATGTCTCGTTCATCGGTCACGGCCTCGCGCTCGAAGTTGCGGCTCTTTGCGAAAGTAACGGCTTCCTGAACCCGTACCGCCGCTGGAAGCGGTTTCCGTTCTATGCTGTTTGCTCGATCTCTTGCCTCCTGGACGACTCGATCTGCCTGATTGCCGAACTCTGCGGCGACCTGCCTGTGGGCCGCCAGCACCTCGGACGGAGTATGAATTTCTTTTTTGTCGCGGGTGGTGTGGGCGGCGATCTGCGCCGCCTCTGGCCCCGCAAAGCCGCTCTTTTCGAGGTACTCCCGAATCTGCTGGCTCCGGGGGCTGGAAGCGTCAAGGTACTCCTGCGTGTAGCCCTTGATCTCGGGTGCGCCACTTCGCCCCGGCGCAATCTCGTAGCCCAACTGGGTGAGCCGGTACATCAACTCGGACTGGTAGACGGCAGTCGCAAACTGCTGGCTGTCGAAGTAACTTTGGGGCTGGACGGCGCGAATGGAGCCGTCAGCGCGTTCGGTCATATTAAAGATGACGGCGTGGGTATGGAGCTGCGGCGCGGCATAGCCGTCGACCGGACGGGCGGTGTCATGCTCGAACTTGGCGGCAACAAATTTCCCGGTCGTCTCGGCGGCGTGGTTACCGCCGATTCGAGCCTGGGTGTACCGCTCCAATTCGGTGAGAGCGGTTGTGACGGCTTCCCGGTGCGCCTCGCGCACCCGGTCATCTCCACCAACAAGGGCGGTCAGCGACACAGATTTTGGCGCTGAGAACGTAGCATCCCAACCGGCCCGATGCTCGACGGGTTTCACTGTGGTTCCGTCGGCGGTCGTATACTCATGGCCGTTACGGTGCCGAACCAACTGCTCGCCGGTGAGGGGATTCTGCCCCTCACTGAGACGGGCAAAGTGCTGCGCGTCGATCCCCCCGGCAAGGCCGTACTGCTCGGCCATCCGTCCTTGCCACTCTCCAAGGATGGTATCGCCCTGCTTCCAATAGTTCTGCTCGGCAGACGTGAACTCCTTGGCGTGATACGTCTGCGCCTGGCTGGAACTGAGCGGTTTGGAGATAGTCAGCATTGGCAGTCTCAGACGCGAATCGTTTCATCGACGGCTATCGGCACATCCTCTTCTTGGTCGTCGTCCGGGCTGTCGGCATTGGCTCCGCTGGAGGCAATCTCTTCTGCGGTTGGCTCGTCATCCTCCGCGTCGTCTTCTTCCTCCGTCGCGGCGGTCGAGGGGGTTGGAGCCGGGGCTGGGGCAGGTGTCGCGGCCTCCAAGTCGATTCTCGGCGTGGCGGGTGCCGACGCCTTCGGTACGAGCGTCTTCGGATCGAAGGGGAGCTCGTCATCCTCTACCTTGCGCGGCACAAATCCGGGTGTGGTCTGTGCCACGTCCATGTACTCGAAGTGGAAGCGGGCGACGTTGTTGCCCAATTTCAGGAAGGCATGGCGGTTCTCCAAGCCGGAGATTTCTGAGTCCATGACCAAGGGTTCAACCTGACGGTCTATGGTGAAGTTCTTGCCAGAACGGGAGCCATCGAAGTGCGTCTCCTTCATGCGCTCGATCTCTATCTTGCCGATGGCGTTCGACACCCATTCGGCTGCTTTCGGCTCCGTCGTTTTCAGGAATATCTTGGTTGCGGGTTGCGAGAGCATGACCTCGGCAAGATGTCCGTAGATGACTTCCAACTGAGCCTTGCCCTGGAATCCAAGAACGAGCGGGTTCTTTGATTTCCGGTTCTCGGTGATGGCCGTATGGAGTTGCGGGAGACGCTGGAGGCTGGCGAGTTCGTCCAGAACGAACCAAACGGGAGTTTGGTTCTCCTGCGGTGCGGTCAACAGACGCATGACGAGCAGGTCGATCCAAAGGCTGTGCAAAGGCCTCAACGCTTCGCGTTCGGTGGCACTCGACGTGATGAAGATCCAACCCTTCCGCTCCACCGCCCATTCGGTCGCGCTCCACGTCTTGTTTTTAGCTTGCTCTTTGGTCGGGAGCATCCGAAGACTGTCTGCAACCAAACCGAGTGAGGCCAGAACGCCGTTCCTCTGCTGCTGAGCGCCCTTGGCGATCATGGCCTCCATCTCTGTCCCGCGCACTCGCCGGTCGATCTCGGCGGGATTGGAGAGCCACTCCACAAGCTGCTGCGGGTTCGGTCCGTAGGTCAGCAGAT
Source organism: Granulicella sibirica (assembly GCF_004115155.1). Taxonomy (NCBI): domain Bacteria; kingdom Pseudomonadati; phylum Acidobacteriota; class Terriglobia; order Terriglobales; family Acidobacteriaceae; genus Granulicella; species Granulicella sibirica. Next base: position 1,135,326 of record NZ_RDSM01000003.1, on the reverse strand, counting down.
GAGCGAAGATTTTCTGGGGCGTCTCGGTGAAAAACTCACCCTTCTTGTCACTGGTCGGCTGGTAGAGAGAGGCCGCGATAGCCTTCGCCTCGGCCTTGCGGCGCAGCTCCTCGGACGGTCCCCAATAGGGGCACCGTTCGTCCAAAGGATTGAGCACCAGGTCGCCCCGTTTCTGGTCGTAGAACCTCTGAATGAACTCGCAAGCCGGGTCGTACACGATGGCAGAATGACCCCGGCTCTGTATCTGCCGGAGCACCTGCATAATCAAAGTCGTTTTGCCGGCCCCCGTATCGCCCATGAGTTCGATGTGCTGCGCCTCGGCGTGCAACGGGATACGCATCATCTCTTTGGCTTCGGTCGTCACGAAGCCGATTCCATCGCCGTTCACTGTCTTATTGAACTCTTTAGGCGTGAGCAGGACGGGGCCTTTGAGCCGCCGTCCGTACTTCAATTCCTTGCGGCGGCGGATGTCTTTGCGGATGGCGAACGGGAGCTGCGCGAGCAGGGACAGCAAGCCGAAAAGGAGCGGCGGAGCGTAGATGCTGCGGAGCTGATCGCCGCCAAAGACCGCAGTGCGGAGGTAGGCATGGAGCGGCGCATCGAAGAACGTCTGCTCCGGGCCGCGATAGAGAACGCGAAGTCCCTGGGTGGTAGCTTGGGCCGATACAGCGAGCGGAATATGCTTGCCGTTCGGAGCGGCGGTCACCCCTTCCTGCACGTCAGACTCGGTTGCGAGGCGGGCCAACTTCGCTCCATCTCCGACGTAGAGGAGCTGATACTTGCCCTTCCGGTTGAGGGCTCCTCCTGCCGCACTCTTTGCGTAGATCGGCGTGTAGAACTGCTGCAATGGAGTCTGTCCGTATCTGAAGCGGAGGTAGACGAAGATGCTCGTCAGTATCAGTGCGAAGAAGATCGCTCCGTAGCTGTACACGGGCGAATGCGGTGGGAAGATGATGGTCTCTTTGCGGCCCCATTGTGTGGTGTTCATCATGCACGCTCCAGGTCTTGCATCGCGTCTTCCGCGACGCTGCGTTTGCGTTTCTTGACCTCGGCAACCATGTTGTCGAAGGCTTCGGGTGTGAGCTTTTGTCCCGTGGCGAGCGGGCGAAAGAGATTGGTGAGCATGAGGCGGATGCCCATGATTTCCGTTAGCTCCGTGCTGGCCGCGACCGTACCGGCATCACGGGCAAGCTCGTCAAGGATGAGCTTGCGGATAAGCTCGCCAGGTCTTACTCCCCGGCGCTTTGCCAATGCGCTGAGATCACGAAGTTCTTGCTGATTGAGTTTGGTTCCGGCGCTCTTCAGGCGAAAGCGAGTTCGCTCCTCCGCTTTCGTTGCTATTTCGTTGTCTTCGAGAATCGCCATTGGATGTCTCCTCTCGCGTTGCTCCAAGTTGCTCTGGGTTATCGCAGGGCAACTTAGTTCCGGGAAATCGTTGATCCTGAACGTTCGCGTGTAGGTTGCTGTGCGGCACCCTACACGACCCTCGGAGGGGTGGAGTGTCAATATGCTTCCGGTGCGTAGCACCGTTTCCACCCCGCCGAGAAGTTTGAGGACAACCACTACTTGTCTTTCGGAGTTGCCACAGGGGTTGAGGCAGGAGTTGTAGGTGGAGTCGAGCGCCGTCCGCGCTTGGCTCTCTCTGCCGCTTCCATTGGTCTGCGAAGACGGAGTGGATGTTCGGGCTTCTTTCCATCCGCTGTCTGAGCAAAGGTAAGGAAGTCCTTGTCTTTGGAGAACACATACTCCAGGGCCTTCGAGACGACCTCGTCCGAAGGTGCGTTGATGAAGAGTGCGTACTGGTCTGTCCGATGAGCAATCGACTCGTCGAGAGCGATAGTAGCGGTGACTTTGTTGACGGTTTGGATCTCAAGTAATGCCATGCTGTTTCTCCTTTAGTGATGAATGGGTGCGGCGGAACTTACAGGTCTATCGAACTGCGCCCACTCAGCCGGTAATGCAAGCTGGGCACAATCGGCGATGTCGGCACGACTGAACTTCGTGGCGGACTCGAATACCTTGGCCGTCCGGTCGTAGCCAAGCACTTCGACAACCTCGCTAACCTTGCGGCCATTGGCGTACCGCTGTACCTGCACGACGTATTGCACAGAGTCCGCGATCTCGGCGGCGATGTCGTCGCGGTTGGCTTGCTGATGCGAACGCATTGCAAGCTCACCGAAGCGACGCAGTGCCTTGACTGCGGAGCTGGCGTGAATCGTTGCCATCGAACCGGCATGGCCGGTGTTGAATGAGTCGAGTAGAGTCCGGGCTTCATCTCCCCTCACTTCTCCGAGAATGATCCGGTCGGGACGCCAGCGAAGCGCGGCCTTCAATAGGTCGTTGAAACTCACCTGGCCGGTATGTCCGTCCGTCTGGCACTCTGCGGGTAGCAGGTTCGGCTTAGCGATACGAAGCTCGGAAGTGTCCTCAATGACGACGATTCGTTCGGATTCCGGGATGAAATCGGTTAAAGCATTAAGCAATGTGGTCTTGCCACTACCAGTTCCACCGCTGATGAGAACGGTCTTGCCGGAGGCGATCAGACCGCTCAGAAATTCCCCCAGCGACTCATCCAAGGCACCCTCCTGGATGAGCAGCGGAAGCGTGTAGCGGGTTCTGGCGAACTTCCGAATCGTGACAGACGGATAAGGACGGACGACCGGAGGAATGACGGCGGCAAGACGGCTTCCGTCCGGGAGTTGAGCATTGAGGAGCGGCTTTTCCGCTCCGAGTTTGCGACCGAGTTTGTTGGCAATCACGTCAAGGCTGGTGAGGAGCTGTCGCGTCTCGAACTTGACCTCGGATGCGGCGTAGAGCTTTCCACGACGCTCATACCACCACAAACCATCGGGATTGCCCATGATCTCGCTCACGCTGTCGTCCAAGAGCAGGGACTCGATGGGGCGAAGGAACGGAAGTATCAACTCGAAGCTCATAGCATCCTCAGAGAAGTAGGCAGCCCCAGAGATACCGGGCTGCCCGCTTGGGTTAGGGAAAGCGGCCTATGCGGCCGCGTCCACGGTTGCGAGTTCCTCGTGCTCTTCGTACTCTGCTTCTTCGGCGGCAGCCTGCTCGGCACGATCGAGCTTGAGGATGGACTTCACCTTGATCTCCCAGATGCGCTGCTTGGTGTCCGTCTTCTTGCTGTCGTACTCCCGGCTCCGCAACTCACCTTCCACCTGGATATGTGCGCCCTTGGTGAGGGTCTTGGCGAACTCCGAGAGCTTGCCGAAGACGATGCAACGGTGCCATTCGGTGTGCGAGATGTATTTGCCATCCTTCTTGTAGGAGGACTTGGTTGCCAGCGAGAGGGTTGTGAAGCTGCGGTCGTTGTTTGCGCGAACTTCTGCGTCGTTGCCGAGGAAGCCGATGAGGGTTACTTTGTTCTGGTACATGGTCGTGTCTCCGTTTGTTGAATTTCCCGAACTTGCTCGGGTCACTATTAAGCGAAGTGGGCCCGGCTCCCAAGTGCCGAAGCTCTGCATTTACGGAGGGTCCCGAAGGGAAACCGTAACCCGCAGGGCGGCGTAGCCGAAGCAGAAGAGCGAGCTGCCGCAGGGCGCCGGATAGGCCCCGAAGCAGTGACCGTGCAAAAGGCGGGATACAAAACGGCAGACACATGCTGGAACTGAGTTCTCATCTGTATTTCGGCTGCGGAAGTTTGTCCCAACGGCAGCGTCATTCGAGCGACCAAGAACTCTCAGGAAAGATGACCTTTCGCCACCGTCGTGGCATGGCTTCTGAACTCGGTTCGCCCTGAATACCTTGCATAGGCACAGGTCGGGTGATGCAGCCGGATTGGCAGCAAGTTTGGACATCGGGAAGCCTCGTGGGATGGGTGAGTCTGTTCTCTAGCTAAACGCCTGGTCAACGCGGAAACGGATGATGGTCAAGCCGAGAGGATCAACCATGGTCTTCTCATTCGATACCTGCGGGTTGAAGACATAGGTGACGGTGGCTGTCCACTTCTCCCGCTTCAAGACGCTCTGGTCGCCGGAGTTGGTGAACACCTTGTCGAACTCGATCCGAGCTGAGTAGGGCGACTGGCGTAAGTCATCAAGGATGACGTTCTTTACCTCGATGTCCACATACGGCAGAGTCGAGTCCTTGACGTAGGTGGAGATGAGGTTGCTCTTCTGCTCCTGCTCGATGACGGCGCGCTGAACGTCACCGTTCAGGAAATAGAGTGCCTGGGTCTGATCGCGTTCAAGGGTATAGCGATTGCGTCCGAAATACAGGTTCGCCCAGCGGGTGAGGTAATACTTGTTCTCCGCCTCCTGTGGTCGATAGTCGAAATTCCTATAGTCGATCGCTTCGGCGTGCCCGACATCGCTGATGCGGATGATGAACGGCTTGGCTGATGCGAGTGCCTTTTGGCTCTTGAAGACGAGCAAGCCGAGCATGACGCAGAGCGCAGCAAGGCAAAGCATGGCGAGCTTGAGATAGGTGTTGGTCACCAGAGGATCGCCATACTGCTCCAGGTAACGCTCTGCCGCACGGCTGATCTCTGGAGTGACTTCGGATTTCATGGGTTCCGTCATGGTGATGCTCCTTATCCGAGTGCCATAATCGCGGTTGTAATCATGCCCATGCCGCCGTCGTGTCCGCTGCTCGAACCGGAGAAGATGGAAGCCGTAAGAGCCGGAATCTTGAGCAGGACGAAGACGTTGACGAGGATGAGTAACATGAGCAGTGGGAAGTTCTTGACCATCGTGGTCGGGTCGGTGGCATTGATGAAGTTGGTGTAGTACGCGGTAAGGATGTGACTGAGAACACTCAGGCAGGCCGCAGCGACCACCTTATAGAAGCTGAAACTAATGAATGCTTTGAGCCAACCCCAGAAAAGGAAGTCGAGTTTATCGAAGACGAGAAACGGGATGAACACCGGGCCGAGGAGTCCGACGACCGTGCTCGCGATAGCGCCGTAGCCGACGATGGCGGCAATGAGTGCCGATAGGAGTCCAAGCAATACCTGCGTGATGGCGAAGATGAGCACAAGATACGGTTGCTCGAAGCTCGCCACCATGCCGGGACCAGCGTTCTGTTGCGCCAGCGAGAGAGTGTTCATCATCTGGTCGGTACTATCCGTCCCGATGAGTTGCACGAGGTTCTGAGCACCGCCGTTGATGAAGCCCCTGATCGAAGATCCCAGTCCTGGAATTGATGAGTCGTAATACTTCACCATGACGTAGGCGAAGGTGATGAGCATGAAGAAGCTCAAGAAGCGCGACATGCTGAACCCCGGTCCGCCCTGCGAGGATGCAAGGGCCTCCTGCACTCCGAACCAGACAAGCATGATCGTGGCGAGGGCGATGCACATACGCAGGCCCATTGCGGTAACGGAGGGTGCGGCTGTCGCCGAGAGCGAGTCGCACCCTTGAGTGATGAAGTTCAGTAGTCCCATACTGCAACCCCCGCGTAGTGGATGATGAGGTTAGTAACGCATTGCGGACGATGCGCCGGAGTAAGCCGGAGCGACGGATGTCTGGAAGTTGTTTTGGTAGCTGGTGGCGTTCTGGAAGCTCGCCTTGAGAGCGTCCTGCTGTTGTTTGGCAGCCATCATCTGCTGCAACGATTGCGTGGTGTTGATGGAGTTGGTCTCCTGCTGTGTGCGAAGCATGAGCAAGAGTGCCTGGTTGATCCGCTGGAGGGTTGCCAGTTCGGTTTGCTGCGTGGGGTCAGCTGAGTGGCTGGCCGCCTCCAGTGTGGAGATGTCGGTCGCACGCTGTTGAGCGTTCGACCGGATCGTACCGAGGGTTTGCAGCGTACTTGCATTCACAGAGTCGTTCAGGTCGCTTGTTGCACCCTGGGCGGCGATCTGCTGCTGCGATTGAGCGGTCAGGCTTCCGTATCCGGGGAGTTGTGACCCGGTACGGGGGACATAGGCTTGTGTCGCCAACGACGCCCCGCTGCCGGTGTTGGCGGCGTTCGTCCATGACGAGGTGTTGTTGTAGGTGTTGGCGGAGGTATTGATCGCCGCTTCCCATGTGTACGGCGAGATAAACGGCTGGTAGAGCGTCTGCGGTGCCGTCATCATCTGGCGGGTAAAGTTGTAGGCCTTGATCGCGGTCTGCATCTCTTGCAAGGTATTCGCGCTGATACCCGTTTCCTGCACGAGCTGCTGAACGGCATGGCCCGATTGGGTCGGGTCGAAGACGATCCCCGAGCCGAACTGCGCGTGCGCGGTCGGAGCGAGGGAGGTTGCTGCGAGTGCTGCAAGCAAGACAAGTCGTTTCATGGCCGGTCTCCTTATCTCTGGGGTGATTACTCCTTCGGTTGTGGTTTGGCCGGTGGTTTCTGAGTCGCCTTGTTGGGGTCGTAGCTTAGGGCCGAACCGGCCCCGGTGTATGCAGGGGCAATGTTCTTCTGGAAGTTCCGTTCGTACTCCGCCTGATCCTTTTCGATCTGGCGGCAAGCCTTGGCTGTATTCCCACGGTCAAAGCATTCGGTGAGGGCTTTGCAGGTCGTAGCCGAATCTCCGCGTAGGCACTTCTTGTCGGCACAGCCTGCGAGCGTGAGCAAAGCGAGCGCGAGTGAGGCGTAACGAGCTTTTCGCATGGATTCTCCTAAAACGTCTGGGGTATGTTGTGGTTGGTATAGGCCGGAAGGAGCATGTCTTGGGTGAAGTAGATCTTGACCCGATGCCCCTCTCGGATGGTGATGGTCGGCGGAATCTGCATAAACCGATCAAGGATGGTCGTTGAGGTCTGCGAGACGCTACCCGCCGCACCGTTGGTGAATGCCTGGGAACCGGAGGTGGTGATTGTTCCACCGCCCGATTCGATCTGCCCAGCGCCGGCAATCACGCCAAGCGCGATGGATGTGCCGAAGATTTGCAGGTAGTGGTTGTTTACCTTGTCCTTCAGTCCCTCCTCGCCGATCTGATCGAGACCGTGAAACTGGTCGAGGTCCACGGAGTAGCCGTCAGGCATGATGAGCCGGTGGAACACGACCGCCATCCGCCGCTGCTGGCCGAAGCCCGCCGTGCCGATCTTCTTGGCCTCGCCCAGCACGACCGTCCCGTCAGGGATGAGGACGTGCTGGTGGTCGTGCGAATAGAAGGGATTGGAGACGAGTACCTTGACCGGGCCGACGGCATCACCATCAAGCCGATTCATCAACACCGTATCGAGCACCGCCCCCTCGAAAATGACGTAAGGCTGCCCAACCGCTGAATTCAGATTCACTTCAGGAGCTTTCTTGGGAGCCTCTGGAGCGGGTTGCTCTCCAGCCGCACGGCTCGGGACGAAACTCGAGCCTTCGCCGCCCGCGAGCGCGGCGGCATAAGGGTTCGCAGCGGAGACGGGCATCATCTGAGGCGAGGTCTGCGGCTGGGCCTGTCGTTGCTCCTCCTCCTTGCTGCGGCTGTACGCAAGATTCGAGGCGAAGCGAGAATCGAAGCTCAGTTCCCGCTCCTTGTTGGCGAGCTGCTGTTGTTGCTGCTGCTCGGGAGTGAGCTGAGGTTGGGCGTTCTGCGACTGGCCCTGCATGGGTGGCATATTGGGTTGGCCGTTCGGGCCATACATCGCCGCCACCTGTTGTTGTGCCGGTGTCTGACTCGCCGCCATCGCCGCCGCAAGCTGAGCGTCCTGCTGCTGCTTCTGCTTTTCAACCGCAAGTTGGTTCTGCAGATCGGCGATGTTGTTGGCGGTGTTGTCCTGCACGAACGGTTGGGGAGGCGTTCCCTTGGCCGGGGTGCCGTTCGCCGTCTTCCTCTTGGAGCTGAAGAGGCTCGCCACGATGAGGAGAAGAATGGCACCGAGATAGACGAACATCTTGATGTTCTTCCGGATAACACCCTTTGGTTCGGGCGCATTCTGTGAGAGCTGTGGCGTCTGATCCGTCATGACGTTACCCCTTTCGTGAGAAGTCCATGTGCTTCTTGCCGATCTCGATGTATCCCTTGTCCACGATCTTCGGGATGATGTAGGTGCCGTCTCGCAGGTCGTAGTTGATGAGGTCGGGCTTGCCGTCCTTCATCTCGTACACGCTGAACTTCTCGCTGGCCGTCGTCTTGATGTAGGTGAACTTGTCGTCGTGGTAGATCGACTGGACGGCGAAGGGGTCTTCGTTCTTGAACGTGTAGTCGAATTTGAGCTGGAGCGGATACGCGCTCTTGTACTCGTCTACTGCCTGGGTTACGTGCGTTTGCAAAGTAGCGAGCTGTTGTTTGGCCTGGTCTAGCTGTGCTGCGGGAACGTATTGCGACGGTCCCGCCGAGGCTGTGATCGAAGACTGATCTGCGGGCTGGACGATGACCTTCAGGTCGGCATCGCCGCCCTGGGTGGAGATGTCCTGCAAGGTGAAGCTGTAGATGTTGCCCTTATCCGTAATCAGATTGAGATTGGTACTGATACCTGGCTTGGCCGGGTGAACGAAGCAGAAGCTACCCACCACATCGACGATCCAGAAGTCCTTGTCGCCGGTCGCGGCCTCCATGATTTTTTCGGTCGTCGGCACCACGATCAAGGTCGTGTATTTGACCTTGGCGCGGATGGGCACAATGTCCTGCGAGTGGTACTGCACCGTTCGGGCTTGCTCGGCGGGTGCAGCGGGTGAAGTCTGGGCAAAGGCCGCTGTCGAAGACAAGGCCGATGCAAGAACGAGAGCGAAAAGGGGGATCTTCATGCGACAGCTCCTTTGCGGTTGGGGGTTGCGGTGGACGCCGCGGGCTTCTTCTCCGTGACGTGTTGCTTGGGCGGAAAGGGATGGTCTTCAGCCAGACGGCGGACTCCCTCGGCGACGCCGTACCGGGCGAAGTAATCGCGCTTGAGTTGGTTGTCCTTGGCATTGTTCGTCGCGATCCAGTAGGAGACCGAATCGACGTTTAGTCGAACTTTCTTGGAGGTCTGGGCCTTGCGAACGAGCATCTGTCCGCGAGTGAGGTCGGAGATGATCTCAAGCTCGGTATCGTTGAGGTGGAACGCTTCGCGGTACACCTCCCGGTTCATCTCCGGGTTGGCAAGGAAGATCTTGGTCGGGCAGCTCTCCGAGACGATCTGGAGCATTCCAGACTCCTCAAGCTCCTTGATGGACTGCGTGGCGAGGATCATGGCCGCGTTGTGCTTCCGCCATGTCTTCTGAGCCGTGACGACATAGTTCCGTATCGTCTCGTTCTTGATGAAGAGCCAAGCCTCGTCCAGAAGAAAGAGCTTGAAGGTCGAGAGCCGTTTCGGATTGGCGATTTCGAGCGATGCCCGATGCAGGACGTAAAAGAGGAGCGGCTCCAGAACATCCGGCGCGTCACCCCAGCCGCCGAAGTTGAAGGTCTGGAAACTGGAGAACGTCAGCGTGTCTTCCGCGTTGTCGAAGAGGAAGCCGTACTGCCCGTCAGCCGTCCACCGGTGGAGCCGTTCCTTCAACTCGCCGATGATCTCGGCGAAAGTCGAGAGCGTGCGCTGCGCAGGCTCGATGACGTACATATTCTCGATGGCCGCCCACAGCTTCCGTTCCTCCTTGAAGTCGAGGTGATAACGCTGGCCGGTGCCTTCGATCAGGACGCGGAAGAAAGAGAACAGAAATTGCAGGTTCTCCTTGGTTGGTTCCAGAGAGAACGGATTGATACGGAAGTCGCGAGACTCCTGGCCCACGTTCAAGTAGCTGCCACCGAAGATTTCGGTGAGCGATTGGAACGAGCCTCCGATGTCAAAGGTGTAGGTAAGCGGCTCGTATTTCTGGGCATTGGTGAGCAGGAAATTGCATAGGAAACTTTTGCCTGAACCCGTCATACCGAGGATTAAGGTATGCGCCACCTCACCGTTATGCAGGTTGAGGTAGTAAGGCGTGGCGTTGTCCGTCTCCATGACGGCCAGGTACTCCGTTCCCAGATGCGGGTTGTGCTTCTCGCCTTGCAGGATGGTGAAGAAAAACGAGAGGTCGGCATAGTTGCTCAGCAGCATGTACATCTTGCGGAGGTTCTGCGCGTAGTTGCCGGGCACCACGGCGAATAGCGCATTGAGCTGGTTATAGGTCTCCGGGAAGAGCGAGCCGTCCGCGTTTGCAAAGACGGTAGCGAAGTCCGCAATCTCGCGCTCGATGACAGCTTTGTCTTGGCCATAGAGAACGATGGTTAGCGATAGGTCGCCAAGGGTCTGTCCGTCACTGAGTGCGCGAAGGCAGTCCCCGAGAACTTCGATGTCGGCCTGTTTTCCTTCGTCGATCAGTACGTCACGTTGATTGACCTTGCTCTCGTCCTTCATGGAAGAGATGAGTCCGGCCTTAGACATATTGGCGTGACGCCGCCGTTTCACAACCTCCTTTTTGGCCGCATCCGTTGCAAGCGGAGTCCATTCTGTAACGGCGTAGAAGTTCGCTTCGATCTTGAGCAGCTTGTCGAGCACCAGCGGGCGCGTCTCCGTGATGGACTCGCGCATGGTGAGCAGGCGGACGAAGTGATCGCCGATGCGGAGGTGGTCGCGCTCCGCTTCGATATCGGAGTTCACCACCTGGAAGTCGAGGTACTGGGAGGTCTGGGGTCTGCCGGCGATACGCCACGCATCGAAATTGAGCAGACGGCGAAGGAAATGGAACTGATCGTCGGAAGACAGCGTCTCGATCTCGACCTGATCTCGGAGCTGCTGCTCAAAGGCCTCGACACGGTGTTTGAGCCGAAGATGATCGCGCTGTATTTGAGAGCGGAGCAACACCTTCATGACGTTGCTGGTGAACTGCGCTTTGAGTTCTCGGACTGCGCCTTCAGGATCGCTTGGGAGGCGTCCCAACGCGGCCATGATGCCGGTCTTGGACCTTGTACCTTCGAGCACCACCGCGTAGTAAATCTCGATCTCGTAGAGATGATCCAGCTTCGACTCGAAGAACTCACGGCGCTGGTCGATGGCCGCGTCGATCAGCGGGTCGCCATAGCGGGCGAAGGGCATCTCCGGCCGGTTGGTCTTGAAGAGATATTGGTAGACGTGGAATCCCGGCCCGAACGACTTGAGGGCCGCCTCAAGCCGCTTGACCGCGAACTCCTGTCCAGCCTGGTCAAGGCCCTCGAAGTCCACTCCGCAGACCTTGAGGATCATGCCCAGGTCGCCGCTCTTGGTAAGGAAGGTGGTTTCATCCCAGAAGCCGTAGAGGTTAATGTTCGCGTTGAGCGAACCGGCATCAGTCCACGGCTTGATGATTTTGGCGAGTCGTAGCATCAGCGTATCTCCACGTTCGGGACTTGTTGCTTGGCGGCGTCGTAACGCAACTTGAAGCGTTCGGACTTGCCCATGATCTTGAGAAATGCCGGGTCGGTCGTTGTGATCCAGCGACCGAAGATGTAGCCGCCGATGAAGACTGCGGCTCCGGTGAGGAGCGAGTTGAACAGGTTGAATGCTCCGACCGCTCCAACGCAAACAAAGTAGAAGACGGTGCGCTCGACCCCGAGATACGTGAGGGGCTTATGCAGAGCCTTGTAGACCCGATTTCGGCGTCTTGGTGTGAGTTCTGTCATAAAGCCCCTCGCGGGTGAATGAAGCGTGAGCGGAACGATGAGACCAAGGGGCTAGGAACCCCAAAGCCAAGTCAGGATGTTTGTGGCCATCACCGCGATTCCAGTGCCAGCCGCAACTCCGGCGAGAGTCTTCTTCGCACCGGGTTCTCCGTGGGCGAACGCATACCCGCCCAACACAATCGCAATCAGACTGCTCACCTTTGCAATCGTTCCGGTGAAAAGGGTCTGAATGGATGTGAGCCCTGTGTCAAAAGGCGAACTCCCGCTTTGAGCGTGGGCTGCCAGTGGAAACAGGAGAAGGGTGAGCAGTAAAAAGCCCGAGAAGGAAGGCCGATGGTTCGGCCTCTCGACTCGGGCTGCACGATGAAGCGTCTTCATGTTTGCACCTCCATCCGACTCAAGTTCGTCGGGGGTATGGCGCAAACGTAGAAGCGGAAAAGGCTCAGCGTCCAATCACTTCTTGGGAGAGCACTATTCCTGCGGGTAATGATGGTTGGTGAGTCGAGGAGATTTCTGAGAGCTATTTCGAGAGGTACTGTTCCAGCACTTGCGGCTCTCCGGCTCCGCACACGGAGAGATTTGCCTCAATTTCGGTCCGGTTCGAGACCAGACAGTTGAAGCTTGTCCCGTCTGTGAAATCGATCTGAATCTCGGTGCCATTGCTTGTGGCACGGAAGATGTTGAGCGTCTTAATTGTCTTGCCGCTGAGGGTTGAACACTCGGTTGGTCCTTCGCTTCCCATTCCGACTCCTATCAAACCGCCCACGACCTTTCCAAGATGCCCCTTATTAGGGGATTCGTCAACGCTTCCACAAACTTAAGTTGTGAAGCAGCGTGCCGAAGCCGAAACCCGAAAGTCGCGAAAGGCCCGGACCGCTCCGTACCAAGGAATGTACGATGATGTGCTTCGCCGCTTGATAAACGCAAGAGAAGAAATCGGTCTCGGCCAGCGCGAAGTTTCCGAGCACCTCGGCATGTCGCACTCGTTCTTATCGAAGTGTGAAACCGGCGACCGGCGAGTGGACCTTATGGAGCTTATCCAACTGGCAAAGCTGTACAAAAAGCCGATACAGTTCTTCTTTGGAAGCTAGCTGTAGAAGCTCGGATGGACTCCCTCTGGTCGCGACCAACAGGTTCCAGCAGGAGGATTTCGTCTTTCAAGTACCCGGTCTGGGGAACATTCAGCTATCAAAAATGAATCCATCCCTCGGGATTCCAAACCTGTTAGATAGCCGGAGAAAGCCTGGTTCCAAGGCTGAAATTCTTCAACGACCGTCCCGACCGATGGCATCGGGGATTTGCTCCCACCGGATCAGCCCCAAGTATCGCTCTCCAGAGGGATCAGGCGCATACACTGACCATTAGGAGTGGCCAGCTTCCCCACCTACGAGCAGGTGCGTACCACTAAGGCCGCGGAAGGTGTTATGAGCTTCATTGTTGGAGTCTATGGATATACTTTCACGATGCCGTTTCACGCTGCGGGGCTGCGATTCGAGCCTCTCTTCGTAAACCATTCGCTCGCCGTAGAACGGGGCCGCGATACACAGACCTTTCGCTTGACCGGCCTCCTTCATGTGCCTATCGATTCACTGAAGTCTCTCCCCGCTTGGACGAACACCTTCTTTGATTTAGAAGCCTCTCTGACATTTTGCGAACGACAGCGCGTCGCCTTGTCCCACTGCATTGAACTCCTACCCGGCGAAGACGCCAAGGCCATTCTGCTGTCCGACGAGGAGCACGAAATCAAGAGCGCTCTACCGATGAAATTGGCACTCAGCGATTCCCTGTCGCGACGGAGAGCGAGACCGACATCAGGAGCTTGTCTCCAGTTCGACAGCTTCTCACCCGATATGCGGACGCAATTTCTTGATCTTGCGATGGCGAAGCTCTCAGATGCATCGTTCCAGGATGCGACAGGGTTTCGCTCAGCGTTCTTTCGGAGCACCGAAATGGTGAAGATGGGGGAGGCGCCGATTGACGTAACTTATTCCCTCTTATTTACGGGGCTTGAATTGCTGGCGCGGAAGGCTCTCAAGCCGGAGAAAGACAAGTCCTTGAGCTTTATCCTGAAGACGTTCTTCGAATCGTTGGGATTCTCTCTCACCGAAGATGAGGGGAGGCAGATCGCGCAATGTCGCAACGCTCTTTTCCATCGGGGCGAACTTTCCGCAACCTACCACACGGAAGACGGTGGGATCGAACGCGCGATCAAGCTGACCGAGCTACCGGATCTGGAATCGTTGTTCGCCGATGCTCTGCTCAAGGTCCTTGGATTCACTGATCCTGAAATCAACTGGAACAGATGGCGCGACAGGACACCTTTCCAAAAAAACAACTGACAGTGCGTTCCGACCGATAGTCACTGGAAGAAAACAGGAGTTCCGTCTTTATCGAAACTCTAACGCTGTAAGGTCGCCAAGGCTTGGTGTGGAAAATGCGAATTCCGCAGAACCGGTCACGTTCGGGGCTAAAAGCCTCGTGCGCCATTTCCTCTGGTTATGTCAGCGGAGCGAAACTAGAACACGACGCCGACCTTCTCCACAAGTTGCCGAGGGTCTACAAGATATTCGTCTTCATCCAAAGTAAGCGTGTGATTCGAATGGTCTCGCACTGCAACGGCGATCATGCTTGCACTCGCTTCGATCCTCAAGACCACTCCGGGCCCTTCATGCAAAGAAGAACGCCTCGCAGCAAAGCGCCGCGCCGTTTCGAGGTTGGGCGTCCAGGAGATACCGTAGATCCGGCGTCGGTGCCGCGATGCCAGCTCCCCGCGATAGAGGGTCAGACCGTCTCCTGTGTAAGGCGGCAAGAGATGCCGGAATGCATCGACGAGGCACGGCAGGTCACCTTTCAGCCCTCTTGGAATGCTCCATAAACCGTAGGTAAACCAGAAGAACAGCAGGGCGTTCCCTTTATCTACTTCGGGACTTGGCCCCACCGCGAACTGCTCAACGGCCGCAGCCCAGCACCGAAGCCGATTCATGGCTCGCAGGGTGGGTTCAAGGCGGCTGTGATCCCGAGTTCGAACATCCTGGCAGAATCGTTGCACAGTCTCTTGCACGTTCAAGGGACCACTGTTTTGTTTGTTCAAATGCACTACACCTCATACGAGCACGCCGGCACTGTCCGATCCACACTGTGAATTCCAAACGGGTTTGCATCGTTCAATCGGGAATGTGAGCAAGGAACGCGTCACCAAAATCAGTCTTCATCATTCGGCGCGCGATGCATTTAATCATCGGCACAAGCCTTGCAATCTTCCGCGTATCCGGTAGCTCATCATACGAAATCGCGAGCTCCCGTCCGGTGTCCTCGAACAGCGCGTGAGCAATGTTCACCCTAATCGGATTCAACAGTTCTCCAATCACTTCATCGAACAATCTGCCACGAACCTCCAGCGGAACAGCACTATCGAGTGCTGGGAGGCTCCATTCCGGTCGCACGTAGAATAGTTTGTCCAGCCAAGTCCGAATGTCGTGATATGCCGTCGGAAAAACCTCTGACAGAGAAGCAGAGTGATTGAGATTTGCAGCCTTTGCAGCTCGTTGAAGCTTTTTCCGTCTTGCTCTCAACGCCTCGATAATCTTGAAGAGGCAGAGAAACTGATAGACCGGGCTATTGGAGTTCAGGGCCTCACGGTACAACGATGCGATTCCGCGAAAATCTGGTTCGGTACGTGAGAGCGGCGCGACAATCATCGGCACATCGAAGAACGGAACCGTAATCGTCACATGGCAGCTTTCGGTGGAGAGATCTTTCGTTTCAATTTGTGCGATCTCTAACGGGATGTCTAACTGCAGACTGAACTCGCTAAGCGAGGGAGCCAAAGCTCGAAATGCGATCTCTTCGGCGTGAAACCGGTCGCGAGCCCGGATCGGTCGCGATGTGAGCTTTCCCAGAAAGCCGCTTTCATTAGCAGTACCGATGAATTCAAAAGGTCCATCATCGCCAATCGACTGTAGGACGATCCGATCGACGTCCTCACTTCCCGGCGGTGTGTAGGCCGGTGGGCAGATAGCGAGGTGGGAATCTCCTGACAAGCCGCTCGAAAATGACACTTGGCGTTCTCCGACGAGCGGAAAGCCAGGTCTCTTCAAAACGAAAACGACTTCGTACATTCCAGGCGCCCCACCGGAAGGAACGGAACTGCGCGGATCGTCGTTGGGAAACTGATTCACCACGTGAAGCTGTTGAAGTTGACCCGGAAACCCTGCGAGACCAGCTTTGAACTCAGTGGCATTCAACGGAAGATTGCCGGGCGACCGAACCGGATCGACGATTGTTCCGTGACATCGCCTATATTCGACACCACTCCCGCAAGAACAAGGAGCGCTACCGTCGTTTGCTTCGCTCATCATCGCTCCTTCCAACTACACCGATGCCAGCCCTGGCTTCTGTCTATTTGAAGTCAGTTTCTCTACGCTAAAGTGGGGGCCAGGTAGTGGGACCAAAGCCTTTTTTCTTCCATTCCAAAAGCTTCTTATAAGGGGGATCGTTCTGTGCCTCCGGCGGAACGATGGGGTCGTCGTCGTCTTGAACTCCAACGCCGTCAGCGTCACCTGGACCAATTGACCATGCATCTCTGAAATGGACGTGGATCTTGAGAAGATGATTCTCATCAAGTAGCTCGTATTCATCGCCTCTCCCCGTATAGACGGCGGGAGCCAAGTAATACTTTCCGCATTGATCCACGCTCTTCTCGAATCTGGATAGGTTGAAGGAGGACGTGGCGTCCATACGATTCAAGCGAGACATGAGGAGGAAGTATTTCGTTCCTTGCCGAAGTGGCTTAGCCTCCGCGTTGGCTCCTATGATGACGCAATAGGAAAAGGGCTTTGTTTTGCTAATGCCTTTAACAAGAGAAACTCGAACGGCATCGTCCCTGTCTTCCTTCCCGATTTCCCGCCTCCAGCCAGCGAAGATCGCCTGCGCACTCACTCGATCACGAAATACGGGCGCCATGATCGGCGGAACCCGAGGGTCAGGCGAAACAGCGAAGGCTGTCGCACTCCAACCGGCTTTTTCCCAAAGGTCCGTTCTTATGGGCGAAACCATCTCCATCTGGGAGTGCTTGGGTTGCCCTTTTGATCGTTCCGCAAACTCGGAACGGGCGGCGGTGCCGTTTTCATCGGCTGCATGCAACTCTGGGAGTTCAGAGTCCCAGGAGGCCTGGCGCCGCAATTCGTACAGATTGGCGTCGGGGTCTACCCATTGCCCTATCCGTTCCTTCGGTTTGCTTCCGATGAGATTGCCAAGCGCAATGAAGCTCCCGGTGAAATCTAGCGCTCGCTGAAGAGCTAATTCATCACCGAATAGCTGCTGCATGTAGGTCTCGATAGAGCCATTGATCCAAAGGATGCGAGCGAGAACATTCGACAAAGTTGCGAGCATCTTCTCCTTAATCGAAACCATTTGCTCCGGGGATAGACGGTTCGGGGAGAAGTCGGCACAATTGATTGCAAAGTGTGGATGGCCGTCCCGTGCGCTTACCTCGAACCCGAACGGAAAGGAGGCAAAGTCGTTATGCCGGATGTGAATGGTGCAACTGGGCTCTCTGGCAATGACCTCGGTCCAAGAAGAGGTCGCAAATATTGCTTCCAATGCTGCCAGCAATGACTCTCCGAGTTCCACGCTTGGATGGCGGTTATCGCTTTTTACGGTGACCACACAACCGAGGACGTTTGTCTTCATCTCGACGGTGCGCCGCTCATAAAACAGTGGGCGTTCTGGGAGATCATCGAAGATCCCGGACTTCCTAGCGTCAAGCAGGACGGGCTCTAGCGACTCCCCGCCGGGAGCCCGCCAGCGGTCTTCTGCATCCCCGAGAGCGAAAAGCAACGTTTCGGACGCTACCTGAAGGTTATGTGCTTCGAGAGTATCCGGCAGGCCCTTTAGCCACTTCAGTTCCCAAAAGTCAGTCTTGAGTAGCAGAATAGCGAGAGAGAAATCGAATTGCATTTCGCTCTGTTCGATCGACGTGGTATCAATATCGCGCTCGGCTAGTGCCCGCGCTAGCGTCTGATCAATTTGATGCCACATGAGCAAGTGAGGGACGCGTCCGAGTTGTAGCTCAATCCACTTGATGCGGTTGAAACATGCGAGCTGAGTGAGGTTCAAATCTCCTTTTGCGAACAGATCGTCGGTCGAAAGGGACGCAGCGATCAGCAGGGAACCTCGAGCTGCCCAAAAGAGACCAAGTCGTTCGTAGGCTCTTCCACACAGATACAGCGCCCGAACGAGTTCACGGCGGCTTTCGTTTTTGTAGAGCTTTCCTAATGCTTTGCCGAGATGCATGATCGCCTGATTGGGTCGATCGCGTAGCAACTGTTTCTGTCCGCTCTTCACAAGCATCTGTGCGGCAACGATATCGTTTTTCCGCATGCCTGCGATATCGACGATTTGTTGGAATAGCCGTCGATATCCGGGAACGTCATCGAGCACGTCTTCCAACTCGACGAGTAAATCGATCAACTTTATAAGCGGATATCCGGCGAGTGCTTCCGCTTCGGAAACGACAGCGCTCAGTTCTTCTAATAGTGCTGGCAAGTCTTTCGACGTGGGATCGGCTCGAAAAATGCTGATCAGGATCTTCATCGTTTTGGCTTGCGCAACGGAACTCGGTCGGTCCTCCTGAGAGGTAAGACGGTCCAATTCGGCTAAGAGGCGTGAAGACTTCTCCTCAAAGAAACTCTTTGGAATTAGGGCGTCATCTCTCCGATACAAGCCGTAAAGCAAAATCCAAAGATTTGTCAGAAGTTCATAATCGTACGTGTTCCAGCTATCTCGGACGCGCTCTTCCATAGCGTCGTATCGCTTAAGGAACTCCGGAAAGTCCTCGTACCACCAGAAGGTAGTCTGAGCTCGATCGTAGGCATTCCGAACGAATTGATGGGGGATGCCGCATTTTTGCACGATACGATCGGCACGCTCAAATCGTCCGTCGGTCTCAATGCGTGGTCGTTCCAAAGCACGTGACAATATCGGAGCGGTCAAAGCATCGTCGGCGAGATGTAAGCTGTAATGCTCGGTCGTCACCGCCTGCTCAATGCGAGCTTCGATCTCTTGAAGATCACGCTCCCGCTGAAGGTCGAGAGGCCCGTTCTTGGTTGTGGGGAGCCTAGTGATCGCCAATTCAAGCTTTTCAATCGCTAAGTCTTCGCGCTTGTTTTGGAAGACCTTGTCAAGAATCCATGTCCGATCAAATATGCGTACCTTCGATTCCATACTTCTCCGACAGTTCATCCTCGGCCGCGGCTCGGTCTTTGCTTCGAATGTATCGGCTGCTAATGAAGAAAATCTTGGTGTAACCCCGTCCGGTTCCCGCGATGGACGCCACATCTGCGCGGACCTTCTGGCCCCATGCCTTTTTGGCACTCGCCGCGAATGCCCAGCGTTCTGCCGCGGACTCCCGCCCAACGCCAACGAACCAGTGGAGTGACAAAGAATCGGCAACTGGATAAGTTTCTGTATCCGCCTTGCTGTCTCCCCCACCCGTTGGCCCGGTCTGCGGAACCAGATTGGGGCAAACCTCCTTCTCTGCAAGGGCGCGAGCGAACTCTTCAAAACTGACTTCCTGACTGCGATTGGTGATGGTGTCCAAGTGGTATTCAAGGAGCGATCGGTCAAGATGACTTTCTTGCTCTGACCAAGAATCCGAAAAGGCCTCAGGACGACGGGCACGCAAGAAATCTCTTGGAGAAAAGTTGCCGAGTCCCGGTTTGGATGTCTTCGTCATCGTGCGCCTCGGTATTTGGATTACCCATTCTCCCAGAGATTAAGGAGAATCGTCTCGAGCGACGTCCCGCGACAGCTCGACGAGGTCCAGTAAGCAAGAACGATGGGTCTAGAATCCTCCTATTGAGGTCATGCACGTGAAACAGCGTCTGGGCAACAAGCTCAAAATGCCGGATCTCCCGGAACAAGATTTTGTGGACGCACTGTCTGAGATCTGGTTTCAGATCAGCTTCGCGGCATACCACATGGCCTACGTACGCGTGTATTCGCAATCGGACGCTCTCCGCACGGCAGTCAAGCTACTGCGTGAGCAGGACCAGGACGTGCGAGATCATGTGCAGACGGACATTGTCATCTGTCGGAGCCATCTGGCCGCGTTCTTTTGGCACCTGGAGCATGTCTTCGAGGCGTTGCGGACGGCGATCACCCGCGGGCAGAAGGAGCATGCCGGAGAAAAATACTTCTGGACCTACGAAAAGCATCTCGACCAGATCGAGCAGCTTGCCCTTCGCAAGGAGATCAGGGACTACCGCAACATGGGTCACCAGAATCCCGCCATCATCGGCAGCAAATGGGACGGCGATGAACGCTTCCTTCATCACTTCCTCCCGACGATCAGCGAGCACCAGCCCCGGGAAGACGTCGAGATGAACACCCGGCTGCAAGAGTATTTTGAGTTCGGGGCGAATGTCTGGCTGGAGTTCGCGCCGGGTGATTTCAAGGAGAAGTTCCCTCGCGACTTCCGTTTCCCCGTCACTGTCCCCTATCTATTTGGTGGAGAGCTGCCGAAGGAACTGAAGGGAGTTCCGCAGTTGCAGGTGTCAGTCGAATCGTACAATCGGGAGATTCCGGAGACTGAGGATCCCCATGATGCGGCCTAGCGGTGATGAATACGCCACAAACCGCGGGATGAAAACTGTACGATGGATCGGTCCAAGTGGCCGTTTTGGCATTTGTAGCAGCTTGTCGAATGTGTAAGTTACAGATTTTGGGCTGTGGTAAAAGGTTCGACTCCCCCCCCGCTTCCACCAACTTCCATCAGCACCGCACGATGAAGGCGAGACGACGATCCAAGCTGGGCTTCCGGCGTTGTAGTAGTTTGCTTCCCTTCTTCCCCCCGCAGGTAATCTGATCTTGCACCGGCAAGATGAGGGCAGACGATTGATCGAACGTATTACCGCTTCTCCCAGCGTGCATCTGCGTCACTACACAGCGCCTCTTCTGGTTGAGCGCGAGCAGTATCTCAATCACCTATTGCAGAAGGGTCTCGGCGCGGATCGTGTTCGCTCGGCTGCGGCCTACCTGCTTCATATTGTGCGCACCATGGAGCTGACTAGCCTGCGTATGGTGGAGCTAATAGAGATTGAAGCGGCGGGCGAACGCTGGAAAGAATACACCGGGCCGGAACGGCGAGGCACCCTTCCCGGAGCGACGGCCAGCTATTTCGTTCGCTTCGCAAAACAGTGGCTGAGCTTCCATGGCATGCTTGTGCTCCCGATGGCTCCGGCAGACTGGTTCGACGCGCCCCTGGCGCAGTTCACCAAAGCACTGGCTGGACAGCGTGGACTCGCTGCGGCAACCGTCAAGAGTTACTCCGACAGAACCTACAACTTCCTGCGGTGGGCGGCAGAGCGCGGCAATCATCTCTCCCAACTGACCGGCGAAGAGGCGAACGCATTCGTTCGCCTGAAGCGTACAGAGGGATGGACGGCGGCGACCCTGGCCACGCAGTGCCAAGCACTTCGGTCCTTCTTTGCATATGCCGAGAGCCAGGGCTGGTGCGCAACGGGCACCGCCGACCGCATCCGCAGCCCCCGTGTTCCGGCGCAGACGACGATGCCCAAAGGGCCGAAGTGGGCGGAGGTGCGCAGGCTGATCCGTTCCGTCAACGGCAAGACCGTGGAAGCGTTGCGTGCCAAGGCGATGCTTCTGCTGTATGCCATCTATGCCTTGCGAAGCAGCGAGGTCGCACGATTACGTTTGGAAGACTTCGACTGGCGAAGCGAGACCTTCACCGTCCGCCGGGCGAAGGGCGGCGGCGTCCAGCAATACCCGATCCAATATGAAGTCGGCGAAGCCATCCTCGCTTATCTGCGCTATGGGCGACCCCGATGCTCCTGCCGCCAAGTCTTCGTAACCCTCCACCTTCCCTATCGCGCCATCGGTGCTGCTGGAATGTGGCTCGTGGTGGCGAAGCGAATGGAGAAGATGGGGCTGGAAACAAAGCATCGCGGGCCACATGCGCTGCGTCATGCGTGCGCGACTTATCTTTTAAAAAAGGGGCACTCCCTACATGAGATTGCGGAGTTTCTGGGGCATCGCAACCTCCAGTCGGTCGGCATTTATGCCAAGCACGATCAAAAGGCCCTGCGGGCGGTAGCCGCGTTTCGTTTGACGGGGATATGCTGACGCTCTCGGAGGCAGTTCAGATTTACGTCCAGCAAAGACGCGCTGGCGCCGGGGCTCTCGATCCGAGCCACAAAGATCTCGTGACGCTCGGCGAGCGAGTGGGAGACCTTGCACTCCAGAGGATTGCGCCGCATCACATCGCGGCATGGCTTCACCAGATCTCTTCGTCGCCGGTCTCCTGGGAAGCGAAGTATCACGCGCTCCACCGGTTCTTCGACTTCTGGGTGAAGCGAGGCGAGATTCAACGTGCTCCCATGCCCAGCAAGCGCAAAGATCGTTCCCGTGCCTTCGTTCCCTATATCTATACCCGGGTAGAAATATGCACTCTGTTGCGCACGGTGCGTGCCAGCCAACAAGCTCTCTGGTGCCGCATCGACGGGGAGACATTGCGTACGCTGCTGATCCTGCTCTATGGAACAGGTGTGCTCGTCGGCGAGGCCCAGAGATTGCTGCTTGATGATGTCGATCTGCGGCGAGGAACGATCATCGTGCGTGGGCCAGCGGGCAATCGTCCGCGTACGTTGCCGATTGGCGATGACATCGTTCGTGCTTTGACCAGATATCAGCGTATGCGTCAGCGTAAGAAAACGTCGAGTGAGCACTTCTTCGTGAATAAAAGGGGCGAAGCCCTCAATCCGAATACTCTCTATGGCACCTTCAAACGCATTCGATTGCTTTCCGGAATCCGCCGCCACGATGGTGCGTACTACCAGCCGCGCATTCATGATCTGCGGACTACTTTCGCAGTCCATCGCATTACTGTATGGCTGCGTCATGGAGCGGACCTCAACCGGATGCTGCCGGCCCTTGCAGCGTACATGGGCCAGATTGGTTTAGGTTCCACGACGCGCTATTTAGCGCTGACACCGGAACGATTTCGCGCTCAACTCAAACTGCTTAGTCCAGGGCGGAGGAAGCGCCACTGGCGGGATGACACGGAACTGATGCGATTTCTGGAACAACTCGACAGGGTAAACGATAGGCCGCTGCGCGTTGGGGCAGCCGAAACGAGGGTGCATGATTGAACGCATCTTTACTCGTTCGGAACAGATCGCGCTTCATCAGCAGGTACCGCTCTTGACGGAACGGGAAGACTACTTACGATATTTGCACCGCCAAGAGTACGGCTATAGTTCGTTGTACCGCGTGGCGAGTCTGCTGGTGCCGATTGTGCAGTTTCTTGCACTGAACGAATTGCGTGTGATCGGCATGGCAGAGCTGCGCCAAGCCGCAGCTGCGTGGTCTGCTACGCAACAAAGGGAGGGCGATGATATCGCCTCGCAGTCGCGACGCGCTGAATCCTTCCTGGTCGTCGCGCGCCCGTGGCTGCGCTTCCATGGAAAGCTGGCTCCTCGCGTTCTTCCTTATCAGAACGAGATCGCGGCGTTCACCGAAGCCATGCGTGTCACCCGAGGTTTGGCACCAGCCACGATCAATGGGTACTGTAACCGCGCCCAGCACTTCCTGACATGGCTGGCGGCACAGGGCGGCGAATTGCGTACCGTTTCCTTACGCGAAATCGAGACGTACCTGGACAGCAGACGAAACTCCGGGTTGAAGCCTGAGGTGATGGCTTCCCAGTGCCAGGCGATGCGCAGCTTTTTCCAGTATGCCGAGACACAAGGCTGGTGCCCGCCCAACCTGCCACTCGGCATTCGCAGCCCGCGTGTCCCGAAGTATCACCCGCACCCCAAGGGCCCCGCGTGGCGACACGTGAGCCAACTCTTGAAACTGGCCGACGGGCCGAAGCCTGAACAACTGCGTGCGAAAGCCATCCTATTGCTCCTGACGATCTATGGCCTGCGCAGCAGTGAAATCCGCGACTTGCGGTTGAATGACTTCGACTGGCGCAACGAAGTGTTCATTGTTCGACGAGCGAAGCGCGGAGGTATGCAACAGTATCCGCTCCAGTATGAAGTCGGCGAGGCGATTCTTGCGTATCTTCGCTTCGGTAGAGTGCGAAACAGCTCTAGCCATCTCTTCCTGTCGCTGATGCGTCCCTATGGTCCACTCTCCTCAACGGTTGTCTGGCAGACCGTTGGGAAACGATTGCGCATCCTTGGCCTCGATTTGGAGCACATCGGCCCGCATTCCCTGCGCCACGCTTGCGCGACGCGTTTGCTGAAAAAGGGCGCTTCTCTCAGCGATATCGCAGAGTATCTCGGGCACCATGATACGAACTCCATTGGCATCTATGCCAAACATGACGGATATGGCTTACGTCAGGTTGCCGCGTTCGGCCTCACGGGGTTGCGATGAGACTACGCGAAGGCATTCGCCTCTATATCAAGGCGAAACGGATGCAAGGCGTGGAGTGGGTCAAGGGGGCACAGATTCTCCGTTGCTTTGGTAAGGAAGTGGGAAACCTCCCGCTTCACCTCATCCGGGTGCATCATGCGGAGTCGTTCCTCGGCGATGGACTGGTCTCCCGGATGTGGGGGTACAAATATGGCGTACTCCACCAATTTTTCCTGTACTGGGTCGCGCACCAGGAGATCGGTGGTTTGCCGCTCCCTCCGCGCTGCCGGCCTCTGCCACAGACCTTTGTCCGCTACATCTACTCGCGCGCCGAACTGCATCGGCTTCTGGTGTCCACTAGCAAGACGCAACGCGGATTCATGTCCATTTTTACCGCGCGGACGTTCCGCACGCTTCTGCTGTTTCTGTACGGAACCGGCGTGCTGTTGGGAGAGGCGCTGAGGTTGGAACGAAGCGACATTGATTTTCGGAAGCGTCGCATCACCATTCGCAACGGTCGTTTCGAGCGAACACGCGAGATTCCGATTGCCCCTGATCTGCTGGAGATACTGCGTCGCTATCACAAGAATATGCGCCGTAAGGGCACGATGATCGACCCGCAATTCTTTCTGACGGTCAACGGGGAGAAGCTGAACGATCACACGGTGCAGAAGACGTTTGAGCGGCTTCGCAGGGTGGCTGAGGTGGTGCGTACTGATGGGTCCCGTTATCAGCCGCGCCTGCACGACCTGCGCCATACCTTTGCCGTACATCGCCTGACCGCGTGGTACAAACGCGGCGCAGACCTCAATCGCATGCTTCCCGCTCTCGCTGCCTACATGGGGATGAGCGATCTAAGAGCGACAGGGCGGTATCGTGCCTTGACGCCGGAACGGTTTCGCAAGCAGCTCAACACGCTCAGCCCGATGCGCGGGAAAAAACGGTGGCGCGATGACGCCCAACTGATGAAGTTTCTGGATTCTCTGTAATCTCAATCTGACGACTTAAGTTGCCGGCGCAACCAATACAGGAGAAGCGGGGCTTGGGCTAATCTGCGGTGAGGATGGTGTTCTTTCATGATCGAGGCTAATGTGCCAGCACCGAAGGTGTTTCTCAGCCACGCGAGCGAAGATAAACAGCGATTCGTAATCCCCTTTGCGACTTCTCTACGTATGAAGGGAGTCGATGTCTGGCTCGACAAATGGGAGATACTGCCGGGAGATAGTTTGGTCGATAAGCTTTTCGAGGAAGGCCTTAAGGAAGCCGAAGCGGTCCTGATTGTGATCTCCGCGGTAAGTGTCACCAAACCATGGGTGCGGCAAGAACTTAATACGGCCATTGTTAATCGAATCACGCGTCAGACCAAGGTCATACCGATCGTCTTGGACAAAGCAGAGGTTCCAGAAGCGTTGCGCTCTCTCGTTTGGGAGCCCATTCCAAACTTGAATGATTACGGAGACCAACTGGATCGAATTGTGGCAGCCATCTTTGGCCGTCGTGACAAACCGGCCCTAGGAAAATCTCCGGACTACCTGAAAGAGCGGCCGATTCCCGGCCTTCATCCCTCCGACATCCGGGTCCTGCGGTTGATCTACGAAGATGCCATTGAACGAAACCGCCCGATTTGGAGCCCGGAACAGTTTTCGTTGAAGCTGGAGGATATGTCCCGGGAGTCATTCCTTGACTCGCTGGAAATTTTGGAACAGCAGGGATACATCAAGATCAAACGATTGATGGGCGGCTTGCCGCGAGGAATAGGAGTCATCCAGCCAACGTTGAACGGCTTTATGGTTTTCGCGAGAGCGAACATGCCTCAGATCGAAGAAATCATTCGTAAGGTCGCCTTAGTGATCCTCAATGAAGGTCTGGAATCTGCTTCAGAGGTCACGGAAACGACACAGATAGCTCCATTTGTTGTGGACAATCTGCTTGACTTGTTCGCTTCACGCAACTGGTTGAAAGTTTCCAATACGCTGTCGGATAAACATGTCTACAGCGTTTCCCCGAGCATGAAGCGTGCGCTTGCTTAATCGTTCCTTCTCGGGCCGCGGCTAAGCTTCATCCTCGCCCAATCCAAGCTTCTTCTGGGTCCATTCCGTTCCTGCCGCCGAGAGCATATCGCTCCAGGACGCGAACGGAGTGTTTTGCTGAATGAAGTTGTCCCATTCCTCATCCGGGATGTTTGCGAAATCTTCAGCCGTCTCTACTTTGAAGCCGCTCGCTTCGAACATTTCATCTTCCGAAAGGAACCGGGTGTGCTTTGCCAAAAACCCAGGCGTGAGCAATTCGCTCAGCGGGACTTCTTGCGTGCCGTGAATTGATTCGGCCTTCTCAGCCAGGTCTTCCAACTTCTTGCTCAGGTCGTCGAAGCCTTTGATCTCGATCATGGAAGAATTTCCTCTCTGTGTTCACCTTACAGAAGTTCCTGTAGCTCGACGAACCGATTTTGCACAGTGTCCCATGACGGGTACTCGCCGAAGCAAAGGACCTCGCACTGGCCCTGATATTCGCGGGCGATATTGGAGAGGAGCTGCTGTTTGGGAAAGAGAGCGTCGCTGTTGGCAAAGCTCATGCGGTCAGGGAAAAAGTAGCTGCCCGGAAAATGAGTCCGGCTGATGAGGTCGTAATCCTCTTTGATCTCCTCGTATTCGGTGGACTGGAGCATATCCATCACCTCAGGCTGTTGGGAAAGCTGAAAGAGATCGTAATAGTGCCGGGCGTAGGTGCCGAGCGGGCGTCCGTCGCGCTTGAGCATCTCTACTTTGCTGTGAATGGCAAACATCTTCTCTACGAAGGTTCGCCGAAAG
Source organism: Granulicella sibirica (assembly GCF_004115155.1). Classification (NCBI taxonomy): domain Bacteria; kingdom Pseudomonadati; phylum Acidobacteriota; class Terriglobia; order Terriglobales; family Acidobacteriaceae; genus Granulicella; species Granulicella sibirica. Next base: position 1,108,698 of record NZ_RDSM01000003.1, on the reverse strand, counting down.
TGGAGCAAGCGCATCGGAAACGAACCTTCGTCTTCAGCTGCGAGTGTAACGCCTGTTTCCGTGAGGAACCGGCTGAGGTAGGAGCGCAGCTCGACATGGGCGGTCGGTTGGCGGCCGCTGGCGGCACCGGCCTCAAGTAGCACACGGTTGGCAACTTCGCCGCGACCGCCGTAAAGCTGCTCGTAGGAGAAGCGATCATTGCGCCCGAAACCGCCGATGGTCTGGCTCTCTTCGGGCAGGAATTCCAATGCGGGATGTGCGGCGACAGCGTCGCGTAGTCTCTTCAATTCCCGGTCGATGCCTCGTTTTGTCAACGCCGGCTCGAACGTCAGTGGGTCCAGGAAGATGTCGATGTCTTCCGAAAACCGCTGGATCAGGTTCCAGCCTTTGGAGAGACTGGTACCGCCCTTGAAGATGATTTGGTCGCCCGCAGCAGCGGCGATGATGCGCAACACTTCGGTGACGTAGTAGTCCTTCTCGATGATCGCGGGGCGTAATCCCTGAGCCGCGAAATGCTCTGCGGCACGAAGGATCGCCTGCGCGAAATCGGGATGCTCGAACAATTTCACGATTGGGGCGACTCCTTCGCCTGCCATTTGCGCGCGTGCTTCAGCGACGCAAAGTATCCAAAGTCGAACCTTGAAAGAGGATTCAAGGAGCCGCGCAGGCGCGTTTGCGCGCCTGGGTGTTGTCCAAGTTCTTCGGCCAAAGCTCCAAGTAAGGCGCGAACCCGTGGCGGCTCAGAATCAGCGACCTTGAGCAGCCGTTCGAGCTGGCGATCAGTTTTGAGCAGAGCTAAGGTCTTCTGAATGGTTTTCTCCGGAGAGAGTTCGCTCGTCCTGCCTCCGTTGCGCAGAAAGTCGAGCAAGGCGGCTTCTCGTTCGGACAGGTTCTTCCATGCTTCCGGTCGCCGGGCGTGGACACGAGTTTCCGCTCCAATTAGCTTTCTTGGAAGACTGAGAGAGCTGGTCGCCACTTCGCTTCGTTTGGGAGTCTGAGTCGTGAAGCCGAGCAAGTTTGCTGCAGCGACTCCTGACGGATAGATGGTGCTGTTCCGTTCCGCTAATTTCTGAATGGCGGTGGGATTGGGATGGCTGGGCCCGAAAGCCGTGGAGCGCGAACGGTAGTAGATGCCCTTGCTCAACCGTTGCAGTGTGCCGCTGCGGGTCAGGCGAGACAAAGTCTGGGCGACAGCCGGAAAGGGCTGGTCCCGGAAATCATCGTGACGCCAAAGCCGTTCCCCACCCCGTTCAATCTGTTGGCGGATGGAGCTGGCTGTTTTGCGGGTTTTGGTGCTCTCTTCCATCTCTTTTACGATGGCGCGGCATCCCGCCTATGTCAAGTTTTTTTGCGACAAAACTTGACATCAAAGAGAACAGAGATACCAGGCATCCGCTTCAAGTAGCCGATATAAGTGTGGATGCACGCGTCAAAGGCGCATCGAAAACAACACCACTTTAACACCACTGAGAAGATTCCCTTGCGTACTTTTCAGGTTTTTTGAGGGTGGTGTAGTTCACATAAATAACTGAAAATAAAGGTTATGGCGCATCTGCAAAACCAGTATTCATGGGTTCAATTCCCAGCAACGACCCTGACAAGAGGGTGCTTACTACATCAAGATTGACAAGAGACCCGAAGTCGTTCTGAATATACTCGCGCAGCTTCCACAACCTTAAGTTGTGAAGCAGCGTGCCGAAGCCGAAACCCGAAAGTCGCGAAAGGCCCGGACCGCTCCGTACCAGATAATGCATGGTGATGTGCTTCGCCGCTTGATTAACGCAAGAGAAGAAGTTGGTCTTAGCCAACGCGAAGTTTCCGCGCAGATGGGCATGTCGCACTCGTTCTTGTCGAAGTGCGAAACCGGCGACCGCCGCGTGGACCTCATGGAGCTGATCCAATTGGCGAAGCTGTACAAGAAGCCGATTCAATTTTTCTTCGGAAGCTGAGCGTCAGAACGAGGAACGTGATCGCGGAAGTGACTTCATTGTCACTGAGCGGTCGTAGATTTTGTGCTAATTTGTGCTAACTGCTGGCCGCTCTAGGCATTTTGGCACTTTTGTCCCTTTTTAGAATGTGCAAGTTACATGTTTTCAAAGCGGTAAATGTGTTCGATCCCGACCCGCGCCTCCATAAATCTCAACAACTTAGAATCCATTTGGGCATTGATGTCCTTATCCCCGCCTCACCCTGCTTCAGGATCCCGATAATCTGCTCTTCACGGAAATGGCTCTTCTTCATCGCCGCCGTCCTCTCAAATAATTTACGAGAGAACTTCAGATTCAAATGGCAGAGATTGCCGGGGACAGGTCAACGCATGGAACGCACGATAGGCTGATGTCTATATGCGCTACGAGACCACTGGACTGTTGAAGCTAGATCTCAAGGAATTCGATAGCATCTCGCCTCTGTGAGCGCTATGTTCAAACCTGGCAAATCGAGCTTAAGGACGAGGCACTCCTCTAGCCCCGGAGCTTACCCAACTCTCAGCCGGAATCCGCCAGCCACCTGCTGCGAAAATACTTCGAGACAAATGATGCCTCTATCTTTTTAGTCGGACGGATCGACGTAGGATCATGCCATCCCATTTCATCAGTCCTCGGAAGTTGAGCACGACCATGACCAGCAGGCAGCCTACGATGCTGCCGGCAAAGCCGCAGCAAAGGATAGCTACCAGCCCTTGGCCGAGGCTTCCCGAATCCAAGAAGAATCTAAGCCCTAGAGATGCTCCGGTAATGGCGCCAAGAGCAGTCCCTCCGCCACAATAAAAGATGAGCAACATGTCGGCCAAATGATCGACCATTTCGTGATCGTAAACGCGACCTGATATGCCCGAGACATATTGGATAAAGATGGGTTCATGCTCTTGCTCAGTGCTTGAGCCCGACGTTGCGACTTTGACTTCATTCATCCAAGTTTCCTCCTAACAGGTGAGATTGCGGCAGACTGGTCCTCTTAGCACAAGGATCAGTCCAGGAGGATCACGACTTTTCCAGTGCTCTTTCCCGACTCTGATAGCTCATGAGCTTCAACGATCTGGTCAAGAGGGAAACGGGCTGCAATTGTGGTCTGGAGCCAACCCTCTTGGAGTCCTATGTTCGTCGCCTCTACAGCCTGACGGTGGGCCTCAGCGCTCATGTTGTACACGAAGATGAATCGGATCGTGGCGGCAAGTCGGAGCAGGGGGAAGAATGAGAGGGTCGGTTCCGGCTTCGCGTCAGAACTGTAGGTCGCAATCACTCCGTTCTCTTTCAAGACCTTCATCGTTGTGCCCAGGTTCACTCCAAATGCAACGTCGATCACACGGTCGACGCTTCGTTCACTCGAGGCTCCCGTAGCCTCCTGGAGACGAGCCACCTGATCCTCTTTGGTCCGGTCAATGATCAGATCGGCGCCGGCAGCTTCAGCAATTGCAGCTTGTTTATCGTTGCTTATGGTGGTGAACACAGAGGCACCTCCGGATTTAGCGAACTGAATGGCGTGTGCGCCAACTGAGCCGGCGCCCCCAGTGACCAAAAGTTTGAGGCCGGACACCGGACCATCCGCGTAGACGCAGCGGTGGGCTGTGAGGGCGGGTACGCCCAGACACGCTCCAACCTCGAACGGGATGCCGTCAGGAAGAGGAACGGCATTAGCGCTCGGAACGGCCACATACTCCGCAGCGCAGCCCGTTCCGCCCGAGTGCAAAGCCTCGAAAATCCATACCCTCTCGCCCACCCTGGACGTAGACACGCTATCTCCCACAGCCTCGATCACTCCAGCACCATCTTGATGAGGGACGATGCGCTCCACACCTGCGGGTAGGGCCGTCCCGGCCCGCGCCTTTGAATCGGACGGATTGATGCCGATGGCGTGGACACGAACAAGCACTTGTCCCGGCGCGGCAACAGGTTTCTTCAACTCTCCCAGTTGCAAGACTTCCCTTGCGCTTCCGTTTCTCGTATACCAAGCTGCTTTCAAGTAAGCTCCTTCAAGTACTCATTCCGAGTCCGTCGCTGAGCGGTGCTCCATGCAGGAACAGGACGTGTCAAGTTGGCGTGGATCCCAGAAGCGGACAGATCAACCCGTTCTGTATGTCGGGATGGGTGAAGTGAAATCACAATCCTCTTATATGCAGGCTGATTGCTCTTAGCCGCCACGCTTCGAATGGGAACCAGAACGTTTGTCTCGGGATAATAAGCGGCAGCGCACTTGGGAGGAATCGTGTACGGAACGACCGCAAACGCCTCTGCTTTCCGCAACTCACCTTCAAAGTGGGAGTGAATATCCACGAGGTCACCTGCCTGCAGATGGCGACGTTCCATATCGGAGGGGTTGAGAAAGATCACACGCCTTCCGCCATAGACGCCGCGATACCGGTCATTGAGGCCATAAATCGTCGAATTGTATTGGTCGTGGCTCCGCATCGTCATAAGGATCAATTGGTCGGGATCTAGCGAGTCGTCCGGAACGGGACACACAGTGAACTGCGCTTTTGCGGACTCCGTCTTGAAGATGAGTTCGCGAGCAGCGTTGGGCAGATATAAATGACGTTCCTTGACAATGCGTTCGTTGAAGTTCTCGAACCCGGGGATCACTCGTGAAATCGAATCACGGATCAGGGAGTAGTCCTGTTCAAATGCAAGCCAACGAACGGGTCCGTCCGTCCCCAGAGTGGCATCGGCCAAACGGGCAACGATCGCGACATCGCTCAACAGATGGACGGACGCTGGTATTTCTTTCCCCGTTGAGGCGTTGACAATTCCCATGGAGTCTTCGGTGGTGACAAACTGTATCCCTGAGATCTGAATGTCCCTCTCGGCTCGCCCTAAACAAGGCAGGATGAGGGCCTGCTCACCGGTGATGAGGTGCGAACGGTTGAGCTTCGTCGAGACGTGGGCTGTCAACCGGCATCGCGTGATCGCATGAGCAGCATAGGCCGTATCCGGCGTATTGGATAGAAAGTTCCCACTGACTGCAAAAAAAACCCTCACATCTCCGTCGTGCATCGCGTGAAGCGTCTCGACTGTGTCGAGCCCCCACTTCGAGGGAGGAGTGAAGGAGAACTCTTTTGCGAGAGCATCCAAGAACGCCTGGGTAGGCCTTTCCCAAACACCCATGGTTCGATCACCCTGCACATTGGAGTGCCCACGCACGCAACATGTCCCGGCTCCTGGCCTTCCCAGATGCCCTCCGACAAGGAGAAGGTTTACCACCATAGCGACGTTGTCGACCCCATTGGGCTGCTGGGTTAGGCCTGTAGCCCAACAACAGATCGTCCCTTTCGATTCAGCACAGAGGCGACCAGCCTCTCGGACTTCTTCCATCGTCAGGCCGCTGGACTCGAGCAACATGTCCCAAGACGCCAGTTCTGCGTCTTCCCGTACAGCTTCGTAGTGCTCTGTATATTTCTCCACGAACTTGTGGTCGATGCCGGATTGGCGCCCCGCGCGCTCCTCCTCGAAGAGAAACTTCAGGATGGCCTTTATTGCCGCAACGTCCCCATTAATCCGCACCGGAAGATGCAGATCAGCCAGAGCAGCGCCGTCACCCAGGATCTTGAACGGGAATTTCAGCAGATTCGGATAGTCCTGTGGGTTAGGGTTGACCACGCGCATCAAACCCGTCTCCGGCAGGGGGTTGACAGCAATAATCTTGGCCCCCTTGCGCTTCGCCTCTTCAAGCGAGGTCAACATCCTGGGATGATTTGTCCCCGGGTTGTTACCGAGAACCAAGATGAGATCACAGTGCTCGAAGTCCTCCAGGGTGACAGTTCCCTTTCCAATGCCGAGACTTTCCACCATTGAAACGCCCGAAGACTCGTGGCACATATTGGAACAATCCGGAAGGTTGTTAGTACCGAATTGCCTTGCGAAGAGCTGAAGCAAGAAGGCTGGCTCGTTTGTCGTCTTGCCGGAGGTGTAAAAAGCGGCCTGGTTTGGGGATTCCAGGGAGTTGAGCTCCTTCGAAAGAACCTGGAATGCGTCATCCCAAGAGATCGCCTCGTAGTGGGTTGCACCAGCTCTGCGGAACATGGGTTCGGTAAGCCGGCCTTGCTTGTTCAACCAATAGTCGGAACGCGCTGCCAGTTGCTCGATGGAGTGTTCGCGGAAGAAATACCGATCGACCCTCTTGGTAGTGAGTTCGTCCGATAAGGCCTTCACTCCGTTTTCACAGAACTCAAAGATCTTTCTCTTCACGTCAGGGCTAGGCCAAGCGCAGCTCTGGCAATCAAATCCTGAAGCTTGATTGATTTTGAGCAGTGTCCGGGCTGCTGCGAACGCCCCCATCTCTCCAATTCCATACTTCGCCGTGTTCAAAACGGCTGGAATCCCGGCCGCCTCTTGATAGGCTTTGCCTATTTTGGTCCCTTCGAGCTCGATTGGGTTTTGCGCGCCAACTGCCAGAGCGTCAAAGGATGCATCCGCAATCTCACTCCTCGCTTTACCACTCGCGCTCTGCTGCCGCAAACTCTCTTTGGGTCGGTAGTGCCCATCCCGGCTTTGTTCATCGCCTTGGATGACGCTTGTTTCTAATTCCTTGGACACGTACCCTCCCGTCCCTTACGAATTGAACGATTGCTCGAATCAGTTCGCCTGTCGGGTAATCCGCGCTTACGTGCGGCCGGTTCAATTTGTTCGAAATGAGCAGGACAGATCCGTCCTGCTCGAAGTAATCCATAGAGTCTTGCTTAGTCGCCTATACGACAACCACCGGACTTGTACCCGTGAGTAGGCCGATGAATTGCAAAGCATATTCGGAGGCAGAGAATTGACTCTGTCCCGTAATCAATCTCCCGTCGATAACGACCCGAAGACCCTTCGGGGCCGCACAGGAGAAGATGGCACCCGCCTTCTCCAACGTCGGCTGGGGATAGTTCGGAAGGAAGTCTTTCCCGAAGGATTTCTCCAACTCCTGATCTTCCTCCAAAGAAAAGCCTGTAACGTGACGGCCTCGGATCCGATCCGGCGTGTTCGCAAGCGAAATCGCCCCATGGCATATCGCTCCGACTACCTTTCCCCTTGAGAAGAAATGCTCGAGGACCACCGTCATCTCAGAACTCGGAAAGAGATCGACGGCTGCTCCTCCACCGCCTGCGATGTGAACACCGTCATAACGGGTCAAATCCAATTCGGCCAAAGGTATCGTCGTCTCCATCTTGTAGACGAGTGCCTTATCCGACAAGAAACCCTTGCTGACGATATCCTCGGCTTCCTGGGAGTTGGGATCGTATGGATCGCTAAGGTTCAGGATGCTCAACTTTCCACCCTTCGGGCTGGCGATATCCACTTCCATGTGCCGCTCGATGAAATGCCAGTAAGGATGAGTGAGTTCGGCAAGCCACAGCCCCTGCGCCACACTCGTTGAAATGGCCAAAATCCTCATGTCTTCTCCAGTCGCCTCGAATGCCATCACGCATTGATCCCTAGCGCCTAAGCACAAGAGATAATGCAGCTTCATATATTGAAGACATGCGCCTGCATTGTCAAGAAGCGCACTTTTCTTATTTCCCCTGGTGGAACGTTTTCCGAAATCGTTGCCCGGCCACGCGCATCAGATCGCTAGACTACATACTTCAACAATGGAAGGCACTACAACAATGAGGAAGCTGGAAGGCAAGATCGCCGTTGTTACAGGAGCGTCAAAAGGAATTGGTGCAGCTTCCGCCAGATGCTTAGCAGCCGAAGGAGCTTCGGTCGTGGTGAACTATCACACGAGCAAGGAAGGCGCCGACGAGGTTGTGTCTTCCATTTTGGCCGCTGGCGGTCAAGCAATAGCAGTGGGCGCTGACGTTTCGAATGAACCGGAGATCGCCAAACTGTTCGAAAAGACAAAAGAGGTCTACGGCAGGGTCGATATTTTGGTCAACAACGCCGGAGTGTACGCGTTCGGCCCCATCGAGCAGTTCACCGCCGAAAAGTACCATCACGAACACAACCTCAATGTCCTGGGCCTAATTCTCACGACGAAGGCTGCCCTCCCCTACTTTCCAAAGGAAGGAGGAAGCATCATCAACATCGGCTCTCGCGTCAACTCGGTGGCCCCCGCCAACTCCATCATTTCTTCCGCAAGTAAGGCTGCCGTTGATGCGATCACGAAGGTCCTCTCAAAGGAACTCGGACCCCGTAAGATCCGGGTCAATTCCTTGAATCCGGGAGTGATCACGACCGAGGGCTTCATTGCCGGCGGCCTCGCGGACAGTCCGATGCAGAAGCACTACGTCGCGCTGACTCCGCTGGGCCGCATGGGAGAGCCCGACGATGTGGCCCTTCCAGTCGTGTTCCTCGCCTCAGAGGACGCCCGCTGGATCAGCGGTGAACTGATTCTGGTAGCGGGCGGAGAGTAGCGGGCGGCCTCCGACTGCTTCCGATTAAAAGTCAGATGTGACGCAGAGACAGATAGGCATGGGACAAAACATAACGACCAAAACGTTGTGGTGCCAACCAGTCGATCGTCGGCTTCTATATCGGAGGGTATTTTCAGCGACCTGAGATGATCCGGCAGGGCCTGGAGGAGATCGTCGACCACGTATTGAACGGAAGGCTGTCAAAGTGGTCGAGGCCCATGGTCTTCCTGAACGCCGCAAGACGACGGGCAAGGTTGTTCTCGAGCCCTGGACGGCGTCGTCCTAGCAAGCGAAGCCTTTTGTCCATGCCAAACAATCAATCAACAGACACAGGAGAAATCATGAAAGTCCTCTTCATCATTACCAACGCAAGACTTGGCTACTGGCTCTCTGAACTCACCCATCCCTACTTTCTTCTTAGCGAACGCGGCATCGATATAGACATTGCTAGCCTGAAAGGAGGAGCCACCACGAAGGCGGCGGAGAGCGATCCATACTTTGCGAAGTCGTGGGAGCCGAATGATCTCATGAGCAAGGGATTCCTCTCCGACAAGACCTTGGTAGCCAAAGTGGAGAACACACTGACTCTTTCGTCTCTCGATTTGGACGCGTATGACGCTGTTCACGTAGTTGGTGGGATCGGTGCTGCAGTAGATCTCTTCCCGAGTGAACAAGTAGGCCGCGTACTCGAACACTTCTTCGCAAAGGGCCAGCTTGTGGGCGCCATCTGTCACGGAGTGATTGCTCTTGGCAACACCCCAAACCGAATCAACGGGCGCCAGGTCACGGGATTCTCGCTGGCGGAGGATTTGGAGGCGGAAAAGCTCTACGGCAAAGACTTCATTCCGAACTATCCTCAACCGGTGTTAGAGAAGGTTGGCGCCACGTTCAGCCATGTGGAGCCATGGGGTGTTCGGGTCCAGGTAGACGGCAGAATGATTACGGGACAGAATCAGCAATCTGCTTCGGAATACACTTTAGCCTTTCATCACCTCTTGACAGGACACAATCCCGTACACATCGCGAAGTGAGCCCGCAGCTCAATGCTGAAACGGCATCGTGTGCTCTCATGCACGATGCCCCACCGCCCTTGAAGTCGCACCCCAACCACTCGACGCGCAATGCAAGGAGCCGCGATGAATTACCTGATCGTCTATGCCCACCCCGAACCAAAATCATTCTCCGGCTACCTGAAGGACCGTGCGGTTGAGTCGCTTGAGGCTGCTGGTCATGAAGTGATTGTTTCCGATTTATATGCCATGGGCTGGAAAGCTGTGGCAGACAGAGACGACTTTCCTGAGAACGATCCAAACGAGACTCTCTATTACTCGAAGGCGTCTCGAGAGGCTTACGCAGAAGGGAAACAGTCTTCTGATATTACGGAGGAGCAAAGGAAACTACTGTGGGCCGATGCCGTGATCCTACAGTTTCCTCTTTGGTGGTATGGTATGCCGGCAATCCTCAAAGGGTGGTTCGACCGGGTGTATGCTTTCGGCTTCGCCTATGGCCGGGGCAAGCATGGCGGCGGCCATTGGGGAGACCGGTTTGGTGAAGGAATCATGAAAGGCAAACGTGCCATGGTCGCGATGATGGTGGGCGGTCGGATGGCTCACTATGGTCCCCGCGGAGTTAATGGGAGCATCGATGATCTGTTGTGGCCGATTCATCATGGTGTCCTGTACTACCCTGGATTTGATGTTGTTCCGCCCACAATCTTCTATGAAGTTGGCAGGGTCGATCCGTCAACAGTAGAGGCGCTGACAGAGCACTACCTGGAGCGAGTGCTCAACATGGCGGACGCGGATCCAATCCCGTTCATTATGCAAAATGGCGGAGACTACGACGATGTTCAGGTTCTGAAATCACATATCAACCCGGAGATGCGTGGGCACGCACTTCATCAACACCATCCCGCTTTCATATCGAACACGTGGTTAGGTGTATCCGGGGACTACACACCTCGCCACATACCGCCCACATCACGTGACATAGAGAAACCCTAGGTTGAGAGAGTTGGCGTAGAGATCGACAGGAGGCCGCCGGGTATTGGGCTAAACCGTTCTTGTATGACGACTACCGTGCTGCATAGGGACTGATGAGAGCGACATGGTCGGGCCAGATAGTGGCCCGGCGTTCCTCCGCCACTGACCTGGGCTCTCCCCGACGCGTCGTTGGAACGCCCGTGTGAGAGTCGACTGGCTCGAGAATCCCGTTTGGTAAGCCACGTCCGGCAAAGGGAGCATCGAGTGACTCATCAGGACCTTCGCGTGCTCGATACGTTTATCTAAGACCCAATGATGGGCGGAAACCCCGAATGTAGTTTTGAAGGCTTCATGCCTTCTACGAGAGAGCGAGATGGCACGCGGCAGACACCCATAAGACGAAGAGAGCCAGTGCAACTACGATCTGTCCGAGCTAACGGCAAAGCATCGCACTGAAGACGTCCCTCTTTTGCTAATTTGTTTTCCCTCAAATCCCAATGAACATCTAACAGGCCAGGAACTGATGAATGAATGCAATAGCCATGCTTCCCTCCCCTACTGCACTTGACACTCGTTTGATCGAATCCGCTCGGACGTCTCCGACGCAAAACACGCCGGGGAGACTTGTCTCGAGAGAATAGGGCGCACGATCTGAAGGAAATGACCGAAGATCCCGGCCGGTACAAATGAAACCTTTTGAGTCCCGTTGTAATTCCCTTGGGAGCCACTTTGCGTCGGCATTGGCGCCGATCATTACGAACAGAGCCCCGGCTTCGCGCTCTTGAGTGACACCCGCCTGGGTAGTCTGAATCGTCAAGAGACATTCGCCTCCACCGACCGCTGCCACCTGAGTATTGGCCTCAACGCTGATGTTGGCTCTTCTCGCCAGCTGGTCGATCAGGTACTGTGACATCGAGGATTCCAACCCAGCACCGCGAATCAGCAGAGTTACCGCTTTCGCGTAACTCGAAAAGAACATGGCTGCCTGCCCAGCGGAGTTGCCACCTCCCACAATGAACACATGCTTGCCAACCACTGTTGGAGCCTCGGTTCGCGCGGCACCGTACAGGACACCCTTGCCAGTGAACTCCTCTAGGCCCTTCGCCTGGAGGCGTCGCCACTGTACTCCGGTGGCAATGACTATTGCTTTTGTATCGATTTTGAGATCACCCTCCAACGAAACGGTATATCCCGAAGCGCACGGGGAGAAGGTCTCAACCCGGCGCGTCATCACGATATCCGCTCCAAAGCGAGTCGCCTGTTTGAGAGCCCGAGAGGCAAGTTCGTCACCCGAGATGCCGTTCGGAAAGCCCAAATAGTTTTCGATCCTCGACGAAGTACCTGCTTGACCACCCGTTGCGTTCTTCTCTACCAATAGAACGTTCAGCCCCTCCGACGCACCATATACAGCGGCCGCTAGTCCCGCTGGCCCCCCACCGATGACAACGACGTCGTATTCAGTCCTGTGGGGCTTCGTGGCAATGCCTAGTGCATCGGCAACTTTTCTCACCGTGAGGGGATCATGGACAAAGACAGAGTTGTCAACAACCACAAACGCGCCGCCTGCTCTGGCAGGCCTGTCAACCGGAATTCTGTCGGGATCTTTCTCTCCATCAACCCACTCATATGGGATTCGGTTCAACGCGAGAAACGCCCTGATCTCCCGGCAATCGTCGTTGTACTGAGAACCGACTACAAGAACCCGCAGAGGATTGTTCTCGCGCATGTATTCGCGGATGGACGCCAACCGCTTCGTCATGGTCTGCACAACTAGATTTGTGCACTTCGGCGACGAATCGATCAGCTCCTTGAATTGATTACGGTCGAGCCGCACCAAGCGAGAGGGTTCGGTAGCACGGAGCGAAGCGATAGTAGGTGCATCCAGAAGTATAGGAGTTTCCCCATAAAAATCCCCGGGCTTGTAACTACCTCTAACCTTGCTTGCTCCGCCGTACTCCTTTTCAACGTCGACCGCACCTTCAAGCAGAACCAGGAAGGACGGAGTCTCGCCCTCTCGAATGATCCACTCACCAGCCTCGACATTAAGTTCCGCCACATTCGCTGCAAGCCTCTCGCGTTGAGATTCGCTGAGACAGTCAAACAAAGGAACCTTAACAAGATCTCCTGCGCTAATCATGTAAACACCTCCAATTCGGTTGATCGTTCAAAATCACAGGCCCCTTACGCGAGACCGAAATTGCTAATGAACTCGAATCAACTTCCTGTTGACGAATTCGCCGATACCTAAATCAGAGAGTTCGCGGCCAAAACCAGAATTCTTTACGCCGCCAAACGGTAACTCGGGAGCCGACATTGGGATCTGGTTGATGTAAACCATCCCCGTATCCAGGGCCCGGGCGACACGCTTAGCGCGCTCGACATCGCGTGTAAAAACGGAACCGCCCAATCCGTACGGAGAGTCGTTGGCCAGGCGAATAGCCTCGGCTTCATCTGCGACCTGGAAGACGAGCGCTACAGGTGCGAAAAACTCTTGAGTGTAGGCCGGATTATCAGGGCCAACGTTGGTCAGGATCGTCGGTTCAAGGAAAAATCCAGGGCGATCTACTCGTTTTCCTCCGAGTGCAATGACGGCTCCCGCGGCCACGGCATCCTTGATTTGATGTTCCACTTGGTCCAATGCAGCCTTTGAGCAGAGAGGGGCCATGGAACTGGATGCATCTGATGCATCGCCAACTCTCAGCTTCATGGCCGCCGAAGTGAAGCGATAGAGAAACTCTGCCGCAATGTCATCAACCAAGACGAATCTCTTGGCTGCGATGCACGACTGCCCAGCATTATGAAATCGGCCTTTGATCGCCCATTCAATCGCCTGATTGAGATCTGCGTCCTCAAGGACGATGAAGGCATCGCTTCCGCCCAGCTCCATTGTGCTTTTCTTGAGCGCCTTCCCGGCTTCGGCAGCGACTGCGGAACCCGCCCGCTCACTGCCCGTGAGAGCCACCCCTCGCACGCGTGCATCTGAGATCGCCGAGGCGGCCTGTTCGTTCGACAGGAAAACATTCGAATAAGTACCAAGAGGAGCGCCTGCGTCAATGAATAGTTTTTCGAAGGCGAGCGCGCATTGGGGAACGTTCGGCGAATGTTTGACGATCAGGGTGTTTCCCGCCATCAAATTCGGACCTGCGACGCGGGCTAGCTGGTAGTAGGGAAAGTTCCAGGGCTCAACGCAAAACAGAACACCCAGCGGCTCCGTCTCCACGATCGCCTCTACATTGGCAACTTCAATCTTCTTAGGAGAGAGAAAGGACACAGCATTCGTCGCGTAGTAATCCAAAATATCCGCGCAGAGGTCAACCTCAACAAGAGCTTCGCCATGAAGCTTGCCCATCTCTTGTGTGGCAAACGAGGCAAATAGCTCCCTATCTTGTCGCAGGATCTCGGCGGCCCGAGAGATCAATGAGGCCCGTTCCGCAATCGGCTTTGACCGCCAGACATGATAAGTCTCGTGGGCTGTGGTTATGATTGCCTCGAGTTCATGGTCTGTGTGGCTATCAAAGGTGGCGAGGATCTCTTCGGTGCTGGGGTTGATCGATTGATACGTCATATGAACATCTTTCAAGGGCGGTCTAGGTGAATTTAACCAGACGATCCAAGGGAGAACGCCAAAATCCGAGATGATGGCTGCTGTTGTGCATCTCGCCGCAACGCTCGGCTACTGTTACTTCAAATTATGAAGTTTTCGCGTAACCGGCGTCAACCTTCTTTCGGGGGGGCGCTAATCTGCCCAAAAGTGCCGCAAAGCGTCTTTTTATCTGTCAGACTCTTCAGAGCTCTTCGGAAGGGCGTTGTTGTTGCGCGGATATGCGCTGAGTCTTTTCCCCGATGTCTTCTGATAGATAGTGAAAGATGGGTCCACCAGATCACCCCACTTGATGTTCCAGTTCCCGGCTGCAAAAAGGACAGCGTCGAGGTCCCTTCCCTTTGCTGTTGCAAAATATTCGTAGCGCAGGGGGTGCTCACTGTACAAGCGACGCTCGATAATGCCATCGCGTTAAAGTCGCCTCAATCGTGAACTGAGTAGAGGAGACCCGATTTTAGTTTGGGCATCGATATCCTGGAATCGCCTTACATTCATGCTCAGTTCCCGCATGATCAGCAGAGCGTGCCTGTCGATGATCTGTCGGAGGCTATTTGCAAAACGCCTCGCTTCCAAGTGGTCCTTCGAGGTTGCCGAAGACTCTCCTAACTTGGCTTTCTTAGTGTCTCTTTTTTTGGAAGGCACAGTCACACTATAGAGGATGCGCTTGCCGTATGCCGGAGCGCAATTTAAATGATCCTGCCGCATTACGGCAATCTTTCATACGCAATGAATACCTGAACCCCTTCCTTCTGTTAGCCAAGTCGCCTCCGTGCAGCCTGCACTATCCGGTGCCAATCCTTGCCTTCGAAAAGCCTTCGCCCCCCCGAAAGAGGGGGCGGAAGTATACTAAAAGGAGGGAACTGCTTAAAAGGAAGATGCTCGTCCGCGCAAGCTTCCCAACAGAGGGCTATCAATGAGCTGGGGAAGCACTTCCGAGAGTTTTTGCAACATAGCGCGTTCTCTCTCCGTAGTTGGAGACCGTTGGACGTTGCTTATCATGCGGGAAATTAGCCTTAAGGTGCGTCGGTTCGAAGAGATCCAGGCGCAGACGGGAATGTCATCTCACCTTCTCGCCAACCGCCTCAAGCGCCTTGAAGAAGACAAGATCATTGAGCGAAGGGTCTACAGCGCTCGGCCGCTTCGACATGAATACTTCGCGACGGATAAAGGAAGAGATCTGGACGCCGTCATCCTCTCTCTTCGCAATTGGGATCTGCGTTGGGGGGGGTCCGACGGCAAGGGGGCGGCAGCCGTCGCGATAACGGATAAGAGGACCGGGAAGGCGATTGACGGAACATGGCATAACCCGACCGGCGAATCCTTCAGCTTCGCGAACACGACGTCGGTGATGAGTGAAGCATGGAGGGCCGAGCGGGAAGCCAACGCTGCTGCGTTTTACGCTGCGAAGAAGCTTTCGCCGGCACGCCTCGCCAAATCCGCGGCTACGGCTAAATCCGCGAAAAAGGTGCCAACCTCCAAGACCGTAAGCAAGAAATCGGCCAGCCGTAAGGTCGCGACGTCCACGATCGCTGCTCGAAAGGCCGCCACCAAAAAGTCCTCAAAGGCCAAGCGAAGCGCCTGACTTGGTCGTTCAAAGACGGGTATCCACGCGAACTTCAATGGACATTCCGGGAACTAACGAGGTTCGCTGCCTCCCACTCGATATTCGGACCCGCACCGGCACTCGCTGCACAACTTTTACGTAGTTGCCCGTGGCATTTTCCGGCGGGAGCAAGGCGTATTTGGCCCCAGTCGCTCCCCCAAGACTTTCTACGGTTCCGGACAAGTCTTCACCAGATGAGTCGATGTGGATTGTTGCAGTCTGCCCTATTTTCATACGTTGAAGCTGCGTCTCTTTGAAATTTGCGATCGCCCAGATCTCATCGGGGGGTGTGAGGGTGAGAATAAGACTGCCGGCCGAGATCCTCTGGCCGACCTCTATTTGTTTACGTCCGATCACTCCGTCGACGGGCGCGACAATCTCGGTATAGCTCAAATTGAGCACCGCATCCTTCAACGACGCCTTCGTCTTTCTGAGATCTCCGTTGACGCGCAACACGTTTGCCCGAGCGGATGCAATCTGTTGCGGCGCAGTCTGCGCCGCCAAAACATCACTTTTTCTCTCCGTAATGCGTTGGGCTGCCGAAGCGATATGCTGGCGGGCGGCCGACAGATTAGCCTCCGCAGCCCTTAACTGGGCTTCGGCCGTCGCCGCCTCGGTCGCCCTCTGATCGTATTCGGATTGGGAGATCTCGTGGCTCTCAAACAACGCGAGGTATCGTTTGCGGTCGTCCTCTGCCCTTTTGAACACAGCATTGCTTTGCGTTACTGCAGCTGCAGCAGCTAGAGATTGCGCCTCGGCGGTGTCTTTTTCGGCCTGCGCTTCGTCGACAGCCGCCTTTGCAACAGAGAGCCGGCTGACCGAGGTCGCTTCTGAGATGTCAACGTTCAGCTTGGCCGAACTCAACTGGGCTTCTGTCGACTGGACATCGCCTTGAAGTCGGTCGACCGTGGGTTCGTAGTCATTTGAGTCAAGTCTCGCCAGAACTGTACCTGCTTTGACGAAATGAGTATCATCCACGATCGGATTCACCCATACGATTGTTCCCGACACACGGGCGTTCAACGGATGGATATGGCCATCGATCTGCGCATCATTGGTGCTGACACTACCGGGCGCGATGAACCACACGGCGAGGGCCAGAATTGCGATTGCGACAAGGCTGCCGACGATGAGACGGCGAGGAAGCGACGTTTGGTTGGGTGAGTCCTGAGCGGCCATTACCGAACTCCAAGGTACGTGAGATAGTTAGCTTCGGCGGTCCCAGTCGCCCGGATGAGCATCAGTTTTGCCAAGGAGTGCGAATAAATACTCGCGATGCGGTTATCTTCCGCTTCAGCAACGTCCTGTTGTGCCTGAACGAGTTCGACGCTGTTTGTGACGCCATTTTCAAAACGGTCCCTGGCTTGTCTCAGGCCTTCTTGAGCAAGTGTCACGTTATCGACAGCAACTTCGACACTCGTCTCAGACGCCTTTAGATCCAACATCGCGGTGCGTACATCGTAGATTGCGCGTGCTTGAATATCCGCGAGTTCGGCTTCTCGCCGCTCTAGAGCCGCCTTAGCGGTAAGGACATCCGACTCGATTCTCCTGCCTGTAAACAGAGGCACCGAGATGCGGGCTCCGACCTGGTAATCCGCAATGCTGCGGGAGTAGTTGAACCCAGTCTCGCCAGCACTCGCTCTGATATCGACAGTGGGTAACCGTTCCGCAGACTGTGCTTTAACGTTCTGAACCGCCTCGCCCACTCTCGCAATAGCGGCTCTGATATCTTGACGCTGGTTCTCTACGACTGCCGTCAAATCATCAAGCGACTGATCCGGCGCAGGGGTGTAGGTGAGCCCATCTGTCAAGCGGAATTCTTGAGCGAGCGGAAGACCAATGATTCGTGTAAGCGCTAGCTTGTCTTTTTCATAATTAGCGACAGCGATGGCCAACCGCTGTTCCGCAGAGCGTCGAACAACCTCCGCTCGTATGCCTTCGATCTGGGGTGAGACTTGGTGGGTCACCCGATCACGCACAAGATGTTCAGTCGCCACTGCGGTTGCAAGCTGTGCCCTTGCGGTGTCCAATCGTACTTGTCCCGCCGCCACCAGCAGGTAAGAGCTGGTCGCGGCGAGGACAACGATGTTGCGAGCATCCGCGAATTCTGCCGAACTCGCTTCTACATTCTTCCTGGCCGCGGCAACCTCGTGCGATGCAGGCACATCCAGTAGGCGCTGACTAATGTTTACATGAGCCGTTTGGAAGTTGTAGGCGGGAGTTGTGACGTTCAGTCCAATGGAGTTCTCAACAAGATTCTGATACGTCTGGGCAGAGTCAGCAGTCAGTTGAGGTAATAGCGAAGAGAGAGCTCGCATGCGCGCCGCCCGGGCTTGAGCGTGATCCTTCTCTGTGTCGATCAAACCAAGATTCGCTCTAAGGGCGCGCAAAACTGAATCATGAAGCCCCAACGGGAGAATCCCAGGAACGACTGGACCGGTGGGAACACTTCCTAGATAGGGGTTCTGCGCTTGCACCGCTAACGCACTCGGATTTGTAGTATTGGATCCTGGGTCAAAGGGTCGAGGGGTATTGATCGAGTTCGCCCCCCCGGCCGTTCCTTGACTCTGTGCCCGCCCTACCACAGCCGCGAGCGAGAGCGCGCAACAGAGGCAAATGCTCCGCGTTTTGATATTTTGCTTCATCTGTGAGGGCTGTATCCAAGGGTCGCGTCGCCAATTTACTGATCGGATAGGAGGCTCGGCCATTTTGACTTGTTTATGCGGTCCCTTGCTTGGAGAGGTTATAGCGGGAGGCAGGACGGCTGGTCTGTGACGCGGAAAGCAATTTAAGCCTTGCGGTCTCGTAGTCGGAAAATAGCTGAATATCCTCGACGGAAGTCAACGTAACCGACTCCCCTAGAGCCAGTCCCGCCATCGACGCGTCTACGCAATCGCCAGCGGTCATGACCGTGTCGGGATCGAGGTTGGATAGAGGAACTCCTGAAATATCCCAAATATCGGTGGCCGTTGCTGCCGGAGCGACAAGCTGAACGACGATTCCGGTTCCAGCTAGCTCTTCCTGTAGGCCGCGGGTGAAGTTCGTCACGTAACCCTTCGTACCGCTATAGATAGCGCTGATCGGAAGGCTGTGAAAGCCGAGAACTGATCCGACATTTACGATCGTTCCGGAGCTAAGTCTACGAAACCTTTCCAAGACAGCGACTGTCAACCTGGTCAAGGCGGTGACGTTCACGTTGATCATTGCAGACTCATCAGAGGCCTTCGATCCGGATAGCGGCCCAAGAGTAGACGTACCAGCATTATTAACCAGACACGTGATGGCCTCGTCCTCGCCGAGTCGTGTTGCCACACGATCGAGATCGCGGGCCTCCCCAAGATCAGCAACTAACACTTCCGCGCGGATTGGGTATTGGGCCTCAAGTTCGGTGGCCAACTCCGCAAGGCGATCCGCTCTCCTCGCCACCAAGAGCAGGTCATATCCCCGCCTCGCGAGGCGGTCTGCGTAAATTCGTCCCAATCCTGCGGAGGCTCCAGTGACGACTGCAGTACCCCGCATTGCTTTGTTCCTGAGATCCATTCCCTAACTCCCTATCCGCTCGAATGTAAACACCATGAGTCCATACATGAACCACGTGCCTTCACATATTGAAGCGCATACCTTCAAAATGTCAAACTTCAAAAGACTCCCGCTCTTGCTGATGCAGCAGAGTCAAGCCTTAAGCAGCAAACTTAACCGTGCAAGGTCGCAGCCATTGTGATCTCACACGTGAGAATTCGGGATATGCTGCAGTGAGCCCGAGCCCGCTCTGAGCAGTCAGCGAACTGTTGTTCTGAAGCGCCTGCCACTTTGGCCTCGACAGTAATATGCGAGCGCGCAATGCTAGGTCGGTTGTGTTCGTCCTGCTCCACAATGATCTCTACCCGCGTAATAATGCTGTCGGCTGTCAGACCGATCATTCCGAAGTTGTTTGCCAATGCCTGATTGAAACAACCAGCATGCGCTGCGGCGAGCAACTCTTCGGGATTGGCGCCTGGAGCTCCCTCGAACCGGCTTGCATAACTAAATGGCTGTTGCTTCACCGTAGGGGTCTTGGTTGCGATGCTACCGCTTCCCTCTTTCCAGGTGCCGATCCAATTTGAATATGCTTCCGCTTTCATAGAACCACTTCCCTTCCTTGGCTATCTCTGATAGATCGACGTGCCTTGAGTCAGATCGGGCGCCGTTGCGCGGGCCGGTCACAGTCCGCATTGAGCGATTATGCCTATGAAAATCTGCAGCTGGTTTGCTAAATCCGACGTCCTTTGCCATTTATCTTCATTATATGAAGACACTAGGAACCGGCTGGCGTTTGAGCGTAATCTGATCCAACTGCTCCCCTTCCTCCGGAAAGAACGAGGTTGAGAACACATGGAGAAAACAAATGAAGAACAAACTATTAAGCGTCCCAGCTATTCGGCTATTTCTGACTCTGGCGCTCGCGGTTGGGACTGTAACGGTTCGATCGCAAACCGACACCCAAAACGTGAAGAGCAACGTCGTTCTGGTTCACGGCGCCTTTGCTGATGGGAGCAGCTGGGCAAAATTGATTCCGATCCTTCAATCAAAGGGCTACAACGTGGTTGCTGTTCAACTTCCCTTGACTTCATTTTGTGGAGATGTGGCCACGGTTCGACGGGAAATAGCCAGAACAAGTGGTCCAGTAATTTTGGTCGGGCATTCCTACGGAGGGGCGGTTATTACCGAGGCTGGTTCCGATCCCCGTGTTGACTCACTGGTTTACGTCGCGGCCTTCGCACCCGATAAGGGGGAGTCGGCTCTCTCGCTATCTCAAGCCGCTCCCGCTCCGACCAGCGACGAGCTAAGACCTGACTCGAAAGGTTTTCTGAAGTTGACCGACCGAGGGATCAAAGGAGATTTAGCCCCGGATCTATCGCTCGAAGAAGTTGCCCTTCTGACAGCGGCGCAAGCGCCTACATCCGCTGATGCACTCAGCGCTCTGATCACCAACCCGGCCTGGAAGAATAAGCCATCCTGGTACATCATCGCGGCCAACGATCGCGCGATAGCTCCCACATCCGAGCGATCGATGGCGGTGAGAATCGGAGCCTCGACGAGTACTGTTCCCTCGTCGCATGTCGTGATGCTCAGTCACCCTAAAGAGGTAGCCGCGGTTATCGACGCTGCTGGGCAGTTGCAGAAGCACTAGCTGAGAACTCGCCCCCCATTCGTACATAGGAGTTCAATTGTCGTTTTTTCTTCATCATTTTTGGCCTGTAACAGCACGAACTCTCATCTTGGGCTCACCTTTACCGGCTGATGTCCCAACAGCCAACGATTCACATCTATGGAGAAGATCCCTTGCTTGCAAAAACTGTTCGCGCCGGACTAGCCGCGACTCTTCTGTTCCCGTTGGGCGGTCAATGCGTCGCTCAACATACATTGAAAAAATCCGCTCCCGGTAACGCTATTTCAGACTCAGATCTCGTGAAGACGCTACCCGGATTCCAGAATGAAAGCGTCGAAGTGAATGGCGTCCGGCTCCACTATGTTGCAGGCGGTCACGGGTCTCCCATCCTCCTACTCCCGGGGTGGCCCGAGACCTGGTGGGCGTACCGCAAGATCATGCCCAGGCTGGCAAAGGATCATCGGGTGCTATCGATAGACTTGAGAGGCATGGGCAGCTCAAGCCGGCCTGCCGATGGTTACGACAAGAAGACGATGGCCAACGACATCGCGCAATTGCTCGTAAAGCTTCAGTACGACAAGGCAATTGTGGTTGGCCACGACATTGGAGCCATGGTCGCGTTCAGTCTGGCAGAGAATCACCCTGACCAAGTGGAAAAGTTGGTCATGCTTGACAGCTCACACCCATCTCCGGCTTACCTCTCCCTCGCCCTCTTGCCCTCTCCCGGAACTTTTGGGGAAAAGGTTGACGACGATCACCCCTATTTCTGGTGGTTTGCATTTCATCAGGTGAAGGGATTGCCAGAGCAATTGCTTGAGGGCCGGGCTGGGCTGGAGCAAGAATGGTTCTTTCATTACATGCTGAAGGACGAGAGTTCTATTACGCCCAAAGACCGAGCGGTGTATGCGGCGGCCTACTCGAGCCGAGACTCGATTCGCGCGAGTAACGCCTGGTACCAGGCGTTCGATCAAGACATCAAGGACTACGCCTCGTATCAAACACTGTCCATGCCGGTCCTGGGGGTTGGCGGCCCGTCTTACACTCGGCTCAAAGCGCTACTCGACTTGAAGGCTCCTGGATCTCTGACGGTTCGTGTGGCCGGTAGTGGCCATTTCATAGCTGAGGAAAAGCCGCTGGAACTTCTGGGATTTCTAGATAAGTTTCTGAAGCCCTAGATTCTCGCTCCTACAGCGGTCACCGACGTGCTTTCGCGTTGTTCATCAGAACAATGACGCTGATGACCGATGAAAAGGATCTGATTGGAGGATCCAATTGAACACAACTATGGACACGCAGGAGACAACTGCCCAGAGCGTGCGCTGGCAGCGCTCAGCGACCCTCTTGGCACTCACCTTCGCCGTCTGTGCCGAATACTGGACAACCGCGAGCGTCAGCTTGACGCTTACGGACCTCGGAGGCACGCTTGGCGCGTCAAGCGATGAGGCGAGTTGGGCCCTTACGATATACACGACCGCCTTTGCCGTGGGTGTGGCATTGTCGCACCGCCTGTCCGTGTTCTTCGGCAACCGGAAATATCTTGCGACCTGTTCGGTTTTGTATGGACTCGCGTCGATCGGATGTGCCCTGAGCCCGAATCTGCCAGTTTTTCTTCTATTCCGCGCGATACAGGGTTTCGCAGGCGGTGCATTTCTTGTGCGAACCTTCGTATTTTTCACTCAACGCATCGAACTCGAACACCGTGCCGCGGTCGCAGTCTCTTTTTTCATAGAGATCATGATCGTTGGCCGTATCGTTTCCTACATCGTATCGGGTTGGCTTGCCGACAGCATCACTTGGCGGCTGGAGTTTGTCTTTCCCGCCCTGTTCTCATTCGTCGCAGCCGGCTTGTTCCTCGGATTCACTCCCGACTATTGGAGACAGGCCGACAACACTGGCGAGGCAATCGATTTCAAGGGCATCATCTTCTTGGCCGTTGGCGCGGCAGCACTCCAGACCGCGTTGAGCAGGGGTGCCATTGACGACTGGTTCGGATCAACTTTTATAGGAACCTCCTTTGTCTTGGGCGTCGTCGGAAATACGATGTTCGTGCTGTGGCAGCTTTCTTCCTGGAACAAAGCGCCTCTTCTCGACCTCCACTACATGAAGGAGAGGACTGTCTACGCAGGTGGGACCGTCAGTTTTGTACTAGGAATACTGCTCTCCGGTAGCCTCTATGTGATTCCCCAGTACCTGCGAACCGTGGAGTCTCATTCAGCGCTACAAACTGGAGTACTGCTCGGTGTTAGTTCGGCCGGAGCGGCGATCGCTGTGCTCCTGTTTCGATACGGCCAACCCCTCATAAAACGGCTGGGAAGCCGGTCAATCATTGCCACGGCATTTCTTACCTCAATGACCTCTGAGTTTATGTTCGGCCACTTCCTGACGCCGGATACGCCCGACTACGTTCTTTGGATACCACTCTTCCTAAACGGTGTTTTTATCGCCTTCTCGACGAGCAGCCTTGGGGGTGCGGCCTTTGCCCTGGTAATTGAGCAAGAGACCTCGAGTGCACGAGCCATCTTTTACGGCCTTCGACAATTCGGAACATCAGTCGGGGTGACGCTGGCAATTGTCATGATCGATCGACGTTCCGCACTGCACTCCGGCCGGTTGTTGGAGGGATTCTTTGGTCGTAGCCTTCCACTTGTCTCTCAGAGCTTGGACTTCTCACCAGAAGCGCTAAAGGGACTGGAGCTCTTGGTGAGAAAGCAGAGTCTAGTCCTGTCTTTCGCCGACATCTTCAACGTTATGGGTGTCCTCGCAGGTCTCTCACTGTTAGTGATCCCATTGCTTCCCTCCCTGAAGCCCGCGTTGCCTTCGGGCGCACCCCAAACGATTCCTCTTGCACCCCAACTTTCAACCGCCCGGGCGCAAGAGCCTGCCTGAAGCAGGATCTTGCGTTTACGCTCTCACGGCCGTGAAGTTTCCCACAGTCATGGCTCCACACTCGCATCTGAGGCAATCACACCCGTTGTTGGAGACTCTCTCATGGAAAATATCGACACAAAACTGACGCCATCAGACTTCGTAGTCATCACCTGCAACTGCCATATACGTCGCCCCATCGCCGGCGCTTGGCAAAGGATCGGTGGGTTTGATGATGCCGGGACGTTCCTGAATATAGCCTGTGAACTCATCTCGGACGTCGACGGACTCGGCGGTGTTCGCAAGGTCGCGAACTCAATCCTCGAGGTGATGGTGGGACAAAGCGAGTATTCCTACTCATACGCGCAAATTTCTGGGCCCATGGCTCATCTCACCTATCATGGCTGTGTGTCGCTGGCGGCGGACGGCACCGATTCGTGTCGCCTTACTTACTCAATCGTCTACGATCAGACGAAGTTGCAGGAAAACGAAAGAGCGGCCCAGGTTCAGCGAATAAGCCAGCGCTTTCAAGGCGCGGCAGATGCCATGAAGCTGGCAGCTGAGAACGATATTTCTTCAGACGGCATCGCCGAATAGGCGCGTCCATCTTCGATCGCCTCATCCGACGTTCATCACTGGCACTACTAGAGAGATGCCACCTCACGAACGAGTATCGCTGACTCAAGCATCACGCCACTTCATAATCTGAAAGCTAATCGAAGAGGAGAGTGATCCGACCTTTGCCAAATCTGTCGAAGCCCTCCACCATGAAGGCGCTAGTTTAGGCTGTGGTGATACCACAACCTAAATATCACGATCGGACAAAGTGATTGACCAAGCCTGCTTCGACCTTCCATTCTCCGGAAACACCTTTTTAATGATGCGAACCGGAGAATCAAGATGAATAGGTCGAGAAGACTCTAGATGAAGGCGCGGAGGTTGGTTTCCGCGAGATCCACGAGTTCATCGCCGCGGTGATTTAGGATCGCCTTGACCATATATAGCCCGAAGCCTTTGGCTTGCTCGAGAGAGATGGTTGGAGGCATGGAGAGTTCTTGCTTCGCCACCTGGACGGCAACCAGCGCTGGACCCGGATGCGCAAGAGCCGCCGCTACGGCGGATTCGAGCTCGTCGGGAGAGTCGACGTTGCGGGCAAAAATGCCACAGGCGTCGGCTAATTTTGCAAAGTCGGGATTGACGAGATCGGTGCCGAAGCTGATGATCCCCACTGCTTTCATTTCAAGTTCGACGAAGCTGAGGGCGTTGTTCTGAAAAACAATGATTTTGACAGGAGCGTTGAGCTGCTTGAGAGAGAGCATCTCGCCCATGAGCATAGCGAGTCCTCCATCCCCTGACATGGAAATGACTTGGCGATTCGGGAAAGCCATCTGGGCACCGATGGCCTGCGGCAACGCATTGGCCATGGAGCCATGATTGAACGAACCGATAAGGCGTCGCTGCCCATTCATGCGGAGATATCGAGCAGCCCAAACGGTTGGCGTACCAACATCGCAGGTGAACACGGCGTCGGGTGAGGCGAGTTTGTCGAGAATGGCCGTCAGGTGTTGCGGATGGATGATCTGCTTTCCGGGCTCACCGGTCGCCAGTTCGTCGAGCCCTTTGCGCGCTTGCTTGAAGTGAGATTGAGCATGCTCGAGATGAGTCGCGTCAGTCTTGATCGCTAGCAGCGGAATCAGAGCACGGAGAGTGTCGCGGACTGTGCCGACGAGGCCGAGGTCGACCGAAGTTCGTCGACCGATGTGCTCACCACGAAGATCGATCTGAATAACCTTGGCATCTGATGGGAAGAAAGGGGTGTAAGGGAAGTCTGTGCCGACCATGAGCAAAAGATCACAGTGCTGCATGGCGTAATGCCCAGAAGTGAAGCCAATGAGTCCCGTCATTCCGACATCGTACGGATTGTCGTAGTCTATGTATTCTTTGCCGCGGAGCGCATGAACGATCGGGGCCTTCGTGGCCTCTGCGAGGGCAAGCAACTCGCTGTGTGCTTCAGCGCAACCGGCACCGCCGAGGATCGTGATCCGGGACGCGGCAGAGATCATCTGAGCTGCGAGTGACAGGACAGCTGGCTCCGGAGTGACGATGGGCTGCAGTGGCTTTACGGCCTCGAGGGCAAGTGGAATCCGAGCAAGGACCGCTTCTTCGAGAGCCGTGTCCCCGGAGAGAATGATTACCGCTACACCCTGCTTCGCAATGGCGGTGCGAATGGCGATCTCAAGAACGCGAGGCATTTGGCTCGGATGAGAGATGGTCTCGCAATAAAAGCTGCAATCCTTGAAGATATGGTCCGGTTTCGTCTCTTGGAAGTAGTCGCTGCCAATCTCCCTGGTAGGGATCTGAGCGGCAATAGCTAGGACGGGGACACGGCTGCGCTGGCAGTCATAGAGACCATTGATGAGATGGGTGTTGCCGGGGCCGCAGGAGCCCGCGCAGACGGCGAGGGTGCCGGTAAGGTGTGCATCTGCACCAGCGGCGAAGGCGGCAGCTTCCTCATTGCGAGTGTGAACCCAGTCAATCGATGGGTGGGTCCGGATCGAGTCGGTGATGGCGTTGAGCGAATCGCCGGGGACACCGTAGACGCGACGCACACCGATGTTCGCAAGGGTTTCGACGATGATGTTGGCGATTGTGGACTTCGGCATAAAAAATGTTTTCCTCGAGAAGGCGGGCGAGTAAGGGTGAAGTAACGATGCTACGTCTGCATATGTTCAATATGCCGAAGCCGCCGGCGGATTTCCGGACGATCTTTGACACGAATAGATCCTATTTCATCGTGCGACACTCGATGATAACCGGCCAAGGTCGACCTCGAACTTTGATGCAGCTGAACCTGACCCGTCACCCCGAATCAGCACCTAGCTCCGGGTCGCTTCGAACAGGAACCAACCGCGTCGCTGCGAGTCGTCGATGAAGTTCTCTAGCAAACTCGCTGTAGCGAGATCCCCGGCCTCATCGCACAATGCGTGAACCGCGCGCATCGCCAAAACGAGATTCTTCTCATCTTCATGCAACTCACTCAGCATATTCTTTGGCGTGACGTACTCAACGTCATTATCAGAAAGCCGGCTAAGGCGAGCAATCTGACCAATGGACCGGATCGTTGTGCCACCAAGTTTCCGCACGCGCTCCGCTACATCATCTGTGATGGCAAACAACTGGTCGCCGTGATCGTCTAGCAAGAGATGGTAATCGCGGAAGTGGGGTCCACTCATATGCCAGTGAAAATTCTTGGTCTTTAGATAGAGAGTAAACACGTCCGCGAGGAGGACGTTCAGTGCATCTGTAATTTCAACAACCGATTCTTTGTCGAGATCGGATGGTACAGCGAGCGGGGCCTTCTGGCGTTCGATCAGCTCTGTCCTTGTCGTCATCTCATCGGTCCTTTCATCATGAAGCGTCTCGTGTAGGGAGATTTCGCGGGATTCTGGAAAAGAAATGCCTGCGCCGTCTTGAGTGCGAAAAGACGTCGCAGGCAGGGCTGTGCTATTTGGAAGCTTGCTTCTTCTTGAGTGCCTTTGCTTCCATGCTCTTTGCGAACAATGGCGTCTCCTGTGCGTTGTGTGCGGATGAGGCAGTGTCCTGTGCCTTCTGAGCAACTTCGAACGGAACACCGCTCTTACCAAGATGATCCCAGTATTCCGGGGTCGTTTTGCCGATGACGTGGTTCGTGAGTTCGCAGCTATTTGCATCAATCGCCTTGACGCTGAGCTCCCACACGACGCCCGACTTGGTACGACCGCCGGGACCAATCACATCCGACGTTGACAGAAGACGGACATGATGCGGTTCACCAATGTCTTCGACGTAGTGCTGAACCATCAGATTGCCGCCGATAGTCTCAACGTTCAAGGACATCCGGCGTCCGTCGTCGCTGGTGGTGAAGCCAGCCGCAATGTGCGCCGGGGAACAACGCACATACTCGGCGTCCGGCAAGGTAAATACCCAGTCAGCGATATCCACGAACTCGATCGGTGCGTTAATGACGGCGGTGGACCTGGATTCCGTAATGATTGTTTCTTTCAAGATGAACTCCTTCTGAGGCGCGTGTTTGAAATGTGAAGGTTAGGCAGCACGAATCAGGCATACGATTCAGCATCGAGGCAAAGCTTTCTTACTTGCCGCCGTTCGCCGCTCGTTCGATTACTTCAGCCACTTCCTTCGGATGAGCGAGTATGACGAGGTGGGAGGCGGGCACGGAGCTTACTTGCGCGTTGCTACGCTGTGCCATAAACTGTTGTGCCTGGAACGGGATAACGCGATCTTTCAGAGTGATGAGCGTCCACGACGGCTTGGTCTTCCAGGCGACCTCAGTTACGGGAGCACCAAGGGCATTCGGCCCCGAAGTTGGTCCCTGAGTCGCAAGCAGTACCTCCTTCTCGGACTCTGAAAGCTCCTCAGCGAAGTCTTCGTAAATTCCCTGCTTAGTGATCTTGGTGAACCCGTTGCTGTCCGGCTGAATCTGCGCCACGGCAGGCGAAGGGACAGGTGAAGTCTTAGTCAATCCGAGAACGGACTCACCGGCGTCCGGAGCAAAGGCCGCGATATAGACAAGGCCCTTCACCTTCGGGTCGTTTCCCGCCTGGGTGATCACAACGCCGCCGTAGGAGTGACCAACCAGAATCGCTGGGCCATCAATCAGAGCCAGCGCCCGGGAAGTGGCGGCGACGTCATCAGCAAGGGAGCTAAGAGGAATCTGGACGGAGACAACATGTAGCCCCTTTGCTTCGAGAAGCGGAATGACCTTGGACCAGCTCGATCCATCCACCCATGCTCCATGAACGAGGACGACATTCTTCACCGAGACAGCTGCTGCAGTCTGAGCTGCAGCAACAGATCCTGTACCTGTCGCTGCTAGACCAACTGCGAGAGCTGCACTTTGCAAGTTTCGCGATATAGACATTTGTATCGGACCCTTTCTGTTAGGGTTCCAGGCGGTCGACACGTCGCTGGTGTCGCGTCTGTCACATGTTTGTGTTTCCCGTGGGAAGTAAGAGGGCGGGTCCACATGGAAACCATCTGGACCCGGCTTCCTGCGTTTCTTATGCCTTTGCTGTAACCTGCAAAGCTTCCAGCAACTCATCAGTCGTCAGTTCACTGTGAGCGAAGAGCTTCGCATTAACACGAGCGGCGACCATGCCCTCCGGATTGAATGCTCCCACGGCGTCCTTGATCAGGGTGACGTGGTAGCCGAGTTCCATGCCCATACGCGCGCTAGACTCCACACAGGAATTGGCGATAAAGCCGACGAAGATCAACTTGTTCCTACCGTGCTGCTTCAACTGCGCATCGAGGTCTGTGCCAGCGAAGCCATTCTGCGCCCAATGCTCCAGTGCAATTACGTCACCCGGCTTTGGACCAAACTCCGGGTGAAATTCTCCACCCCATGCGCCTTCTTCAAAGCACTTCTTGCGGAATGTATCCTGCTGAGTTGGGTTGACCGCCGCCCAGTCCGCGAAATCGGTAGGGCGCGTGCGATGGTGAGGAACGATGAATACCTTGATCCCGGCAGCGCGGACAGCAGGGATCAATTTGCGCATGTTCTCGTAGAACGAAACCGAGTCAGCTTGAGGCTTGGTGATGTCGTAGAGCTTTCCGCCCTCGGACATGAAGTCGTTGTATGGATCGACAATGAGGAGAGCAGTCGAATCCTTCGCATAAAATGACATAGTGATCAGATCCTCCGGGTGATAGTGTATTCACAATATGAAGACACAAAGAATGGATGTGTAGGTCGCCGAAAAGGTTCGGTCCAAATTTGAGATAACTGTCAATATTCTTTGTGCGCGAGAATGTGCAAATACGTGAATCAACGGGCTCGCTAGAAACTTTCTCCCAGCGACAATTGGCATTTTCCCACCGCTAAGGGCGGATTAACATGAACAATAATGCTTGCGGGAGGTCGAGAAAAACCTCTTCCAAGACGCAAGGAGTACTTCTTTCGAAGGGGATGGATCGCTATTGCTACAGATCAGCCTCCCCTGCGGCACCAAAGAACGGAAACTTATGCCAGCGTGTCTTGCCGAAGAGCTTCAGGGCTACCCGGCGAGGGCCACTTGCGGAATATGCGATTTGTGAAGGCACTACGAGTTCTACTTCGCAACCAGATCCGGTTCTATTCCAAACCTTGAACTGCGAGCCCATCTTCTGTGCCCGTTCAATCATTCCGGATAGCCCCCAGTGACCAACACACCCACCGGAAGTCAGTGTTACCTCTGGAATTCCTTGGCCGTCATCCCGAATCCTTAGCCGAATCCATTTCGGATGAAACGTAATCTCCATCTCGATTGCCGTTCCCTTACTGTGCCGAAAAGCATTGAGCAACGCTTCCCTGCCGATGAGATAGATCTCCTCTCGCACTTGGGGGGGTAAGGCTCACCGTCGTTCCGTCCACAATCGCCTTGAAGGAGATCGAGTACTCGCGGGACATTTGCTCAGCAGCGGCCCCTAAGGCTTCTGGAAGCGGGAGCACCTGCTCGGATTCGTAGCGCAGATCGCGGATCCGCTCACGGCTTTCAATCATCAGAGCGTCGGCCTTATCAAGTGCTTCATTCAGGACGGGACCGGCTATATCCGGAGTTTCGAGCATCTCTGAAACCGCTTGAAACCGAAACATTAAGCCATGAAATCCTTGCAAGAGCGTGTCGTGAAGTTCCCGTGCGATGCGTTCACGTTCCTGGAGTCGTGCTGACAGGCGCCCCCTAACTTCGGATCGAGACCTCTCCATTTGTGCATGGAACAGGAGCCAAATCACGCCTATGGCGAGGACGAGTAGGAGGCTTCTAAACCACCAGGTCTGGTAGTACGCAGGAAGAACCTGAAAACTGAAATTACTGGGCTTTGGACTCCACATCCCGCCCGGATTCCTTGCTATCACGCTGAAGGTGTATCTGCCGGGCGAAAGCTTGTTGTAGAAGGCTTCGTGGCGGGTTCCGGCTACCTGCCAGTGCTGGTCTACACCTGCCAAACGATATTGAAACTGGACCTCCTCAGGCGCGGCAAAATTAAGCGCGGTGTAATGAATTTCGAGATTAGAAGGATTCGGTCGAAGCTTTCTATTTCCTTGAACTGAAAGCAGCTGGGATGAGGTCATAAGCGTCTCGATCGCGACATCGGGAGGAGGGGTCCCGGCTCTCTTAGAATACTCAGTTGGGTCTATCCAAAACACTCCCTTATTGGTGGCCATCCAGACGAGTCCATCGTCGCTCAGGAGCGCGGTCGGTGCGCGACTCATGTCCCCGTATCCTTCGAATCCATCAGAAGTACTAAAGGTCTGGAACGATACGCGGTAGTTAGTATCCTTCAAGGAACGCTGTATCTCATCTGCCCGAACCAACCCGGCTCCCTTATCCCAGTTGAACCAGACATCTCCCGATGGAAGCTCCACAACCCCGCTGATCCGCTGAAAGTTCTCGCCACCTTCTCCCCTGATGACGTGGAGCTTTCGATCGATCACAAGGCCAAGCTGCTGTAAACCGCCCAACCAGATATGGTCACCGTAAGCTTGTAGATCCCAACTGACGATGGGCTTATCGTGCAACGGGTACTTGGTGGTCCGGCCGTCTCGATATTCGTATAAGGTCTTTGTCCCGGCGATCCATATTGTGCCGGCGGAGTCCGATCCGAAGGCGGGGGAGGTCGAAAGCTCCCGAAGGCCAAGCACGGAGGTCTCGTCTGTCCACTTACCTTCGAAAAACCGGTAAACACCATGCGCTTGGAAAGATACCCACAGCGATCCATCGGCAGCATTCGCCATAGCAAGCGGTCTCGCATCTAGCCACTTTCCCGGCAGCGGCACCTTGTCGAACCGATCGCCATTCTTCTTCCAAACCTCGTCAGACCGTGCTACCCAGATCGTATGATCCGCTGCCTCATGTATGAGTTCAGTATCCGCCTCACGGAGGCTCGGAAATTTGTGAATGCCCCTCGCGTTTAATTTAGCTAAAGGAGTGTCGTGATTCCCTGCATACACCGTTCCATGCTCACTCAAGCCAATAGCGAATTGAGTCTGCCGATTCTGCGGAAAAGGTGCCTTATGAAACGTCTCGGGACTGAAGCGGTCGAGTCCAGAAGTGGTTCCAACCCATATGTTGCCTTCTCGATCTTCGAAGATGCACCAAACAACATCCCAACTCAAACCATCCTCAGGGGTGTAAACGCTCAAGCTTCCATTCCCATGTTTTGATTCCCCGAGTGTCAGCGGCGAGTTTACTCGAATCAATCCGCTCCTCACCGAGAGCCAGAGGGAGCCCTCACGGTCCCCGAGGATGACACCGGTCATCTCGGTCGTCCCTAGCAGACTGACCGGCTTGAGCCGATCGAATCTATGAGTGTTTAGGTGGGCTCCGAAGAAGTGAACAGGATGTTTATCGACATCCTCGGCACCTTCGTAGATTCTGCGCAGGCCGAAGTAGCCCGAATCCCAAAGGATCCCGTCTGGCGTTTGAGCCATCGTGTGCGAGGACTGGCCCGTTAGCGATTCGGCGTCTGAAGAACCGCTCTGGCTCAAGCGAAAGCTGCTCACTCCTCGTGCACGAGAATATAGCGAGCCATCGGTATTCTTGATCCACAAGGTCCCCTTTGAATCCGAGAAGATGTCGGCTGGGGTCACAGTTGGCATCCCGGGAGTTGGAATGACATCGAACTCCCGTTGTCCTTTCAGAGCGCAAACACCTGATTGACCGAGCGCCCACGGGATTCCATCCAGATCTTCCTCCATCTTCGTAGCGGTACCACATGCCTTCGATACCGTATAGGCAGTGATTTGATCATTCGCAAAGCGGCTGATCCCGTAATAGCTCTCGATCCAGAGACCGCCTTTGGATGCGTAAATCCAGCCGTCCGTGGCATCATCTCGATCACACTGGCAAACTGAAGCGAGGGATTCAAAACGGATCCCGTCAAAGCGATAAGGGCCAGCTTTTGTGTGGACCCATATGTAGCCGTCCGTGGTCTGTACGACACCGATCACTTCACCAGGGAGTCCATCAGACGCTCCCCAGGATTTGTGGTGGAGATCTTTGATCTTTGCTGACCGATCCACGGCACCTGCCGGAAGCGAGCTCAGAAGTCCACACAAAAGGCCCCACTTCAATCCGTAAACCAAACTGCCGAGGAAGCCTCGCTTTTTATTCATAGTCACTTCCAATTATGAAGCCAGTCGTGTAAGAATCATAGAGCTGATCACTGGAGGTGGCATATGAATTTACTGTTTCGGCCTTCTCGCACTCGCGATGATGACGCGCCGACGCCCAAATAGCCATCCGTCCACGGAATATGCTCCAGCACCCAACAGGCCGGACGAAGCGAGAACGGAGAGCACGAATGCGATCTCCGCAGCCATGCCACTCCCGCAAATCAGAAAAGCCCCCGTTCCCGCACAGAGTCCGCCGATGGCAAGGAATGGAAGGTAGACTCCGAGGACCAGAAGACATGCCAGGATGCAACAAAACAACATACTTCCTGGAATCGGCCATAGGGTTGATCCGTGAGCAATCAGGATTCCCGCAAGTGAAACACGAAGGAAAAGCAGACCTATACCAGGGCGTCCATCGGGAAACATAGCGAATAGTCTTTGCACTCCTCAGCGTAGCCCGGGTTCTTCGCATGGCCTCACACCTTTCGGACCAAATCGTCCGCCTCTTTAGAGGGAGAAGACATTGCAAGGCCAAATCACGAACGCCGATAGAGGAGATTTGACGATGACCGATTGCCAATCCAGTTCCGGAAAACTAATCACCATACTGATGGCAGACGACCACAGCCTCGTGCGGGAGGGCATCCTGTTCGGCATCAGTCGGACAACTGATATGACCGTGGTAGCCGAGGCCTCAAACGGGCAAGAGGCCATTGATATGTTTGAGCTCCATCGGCCAGACATCACTTTGCTCGACCTGCGGATGCCCGGCGTGAGCGGCTTGGATGCCTTACTCGCTATTCGCCGTATCGCTCCGACTGCCAGAGTGATCATCATCACAACCTTTCCTGGCGATGTTCAGGCTTCCCGCGCTCTGAGAGCTGGGGCAGCCGGCTATCTTCTAAAAGGAACGATGAGAAAGGAACTCACCGACACGATCAGGAGGGTCCATGCCGGCGAGCGGCGAATCCCATACGAGGTTGCGGCCACGCTCGCTGACTATGCTGGTTCTGAACCGTTATCCCCAAGGGAAATCGAAGTTCTTCGACACGCCGCTGCTGGAAGTTCAAACAAGCGGATCGGCGTGGGTCTCGGCATCACAGAGGAGACGGTCAAAGGACATATGAGAAATATCCTCTCAAAGCTCGAGGCAAATGACCGCACTCACGCCGTTACGATCGCCTTGAAACGTGGTTTCTTAGACGGTTAGATCTAAATCAATCTGAAGCAGAATGCTAAGCATTGCTCGATCGACTCGATCAGGATGCCATGCGGTTCTCATAGACTTGTTTTCGCGATAAGTACTGATGAATATAGGAAATCGCCATACTTCCTTCTCCGACGCTCGCGGATACTCGTTTGACGGATCTGAACCGGATATCGCCTGCACAAAAAACACCTTCCATGCTTGTTTCGAGACCAACCGGAGCCCTCTTTCCGAATGGTTTGCGGACGTCTTCCCCCGTGAGAATGAAGCCGGACTGGTCGCGTTGAATATCCTTCGAAAGCCAATCGCTATGGGCCACCGCTCCGATCATCACAAACAACGCATCCGCTAGACGCTTGCGGATAACCCCATTGCTGCATGTGTAGATGGATTCCAAGTGTTCCCCACCCTCGGCTTTAACCACCTCGGTCGACGGTTCGACGATGATGTTGCTCCTTCGCTGAATCTGTTCCATGAGATAGGTCGACATTGTCTCCTCTATCGCTGCACCCCGCACAAGCAGCGTGACAGTCGCCGCGTATTCCGAGAAGAACATCGCAGCCTGGCCCGCAGAATTGCCACCACCTACGATGAAGACGTTCTTGCCCAGCGCTGCCCGACCCTCCGTACGAGACGCACCATAGAGCACGCCCCTACCAATAAGACTTTCTACGCCCTCCGCCTCAAGGCGCCTCCATTGCACGCCAGTCGCAATCAAAACGACTTGGGTTTCCACCCGTTCGGCACCGTCCAGTTCCAGGCAGTAGCCGTTTGCCATAGGATAGAGGTCGCAGACACGTCGTGTCATGATGATGTCCGCACCGAACTGGATCGCTTGCTTGAGAGCACGAGACCCCAGGTCATTGCCAGAGATACCGCTGGGAAATCCCGGATAGTTTTCAATTCGAGTAGAACAGGCCGCTTGCCCACCGATTCCATCTTTTTCGACGAGGAGCACCCGAAGTCCTTCGGAAGCCCCTGACACCGCGGCTGCGAGCCCAGCGGGGCCGCCCCCTACGATAACGAGGTCGTAGCACTTATCACTAGGGCGTGTCTTAATTCCCAGTGCGTCGGCAGCCTTTCTCGCGGTAAGTGGGCAGCCCACGGAGATGACACCATCCACAATCAGAGAACTTCCACCGCAGCCATCTTCTGTTGCAGACTTGGGACCGTGATCCCTCCACCTGTAGCCGATATGATTCTGCGAAAGAAAGGTGCGAACCTCTCGACACCCAGGATCGTCCGAAGAGCCTGTCACCTCAACACGAAATTGATCGTTTGACTGCATGTGCTCCCGGATGAACTTGAGGCGTTCCGTCATGACTTCAACCACAAGGTCGTTGCATCTCCGCGAGGACGACAGCATATCTTTAAATTGAATGGGATCAAGACGTAACAAGCGGCATCTCGAGTGTGCTTGAAGTGAAGCAATTGCCACTGAATCCAGAAGGATCTCGGCCTCTCCGAAGAAGTCACCCGGAACGTGTTGTAAGCATAGTGTGGCCGTTCCGCCATATTCCTTCTCGCACTGGACTGTTCCCTCTAGCAGGACGAAGAACGAGGGCGACTCCCCTTGCCGGATGATCCATTCGTTCTCGTTCACGATAACCTCCGCAGCGACAGAGGCTATCCTCTCGCGCTGGGAAGCAAGTAAACACGCAAAGACTGAGTATTTCTCTAATTCGCTGGCGCAGATCACCCGTACCTCCTGGGTCAGACGTCGTGATGCCTGACTTCTTCAAGGTAGGACTTTCGTCTGATTCGAACTTCCCAAATCGTGCGGACTCTATCCGAATCCTGCCATTATGTTGAGATGATCGGAGAGGATCACTCGTATGCGCTGCATTTCCAGCTAATCAGAAGCAGTTTCGCACTCTAGGTGGCTAGATGTTCTTTACGGAATTGTGCTGGCGAAACGTCAAACTGAGACTTGAACGCTGCCGCGAACGAAGAGTAACTTTCGAATCCAGCGTCAGTGGCAATTTGTGACAGGCTGATTGAGGGAGACCTCATCATTTCCGCAGCCAATCGTGTTCGCTCTTGAGAGACATACTGCCAGATTGATTGCCCAGTGACGCTTTTGAAAGAACGATTCAAGTAAAAGGGACTGGTCGAAGCCGCTCTCGCAATGGACTGCAAATCCAAATTTTCTTTAATATTTGCATGAATGAATTCCAAGGCTCGTCGCACCCTCCAGTCACCCACGTCCTTTCGCTGATGTACAAGATTTACCAGTCGGCCGTCATTCGCCAAGAGAGTAGCGATAGACGCAAAAATGGATTCTCCGAGCAGGGCCCCGTGTGGTCGATTTAAGATTGTGTCCGAGTGCAGAGCACGCACTAAATGGGAGAGCGTTGGAGCCTGGACCGCCAAGTCGGAACGCACCTCCAATACCGAACTCCGGACCAAGTCCTGCCCTGCTGCGGCCTGCAGAGCCTCAGGGGTGAAATAGAGACAGGCGAAATTCACCGGTCGATCCCACCACACGTTCACGCTTGCCTCCGCAGAAATAACGTGTACGTGGTCATGGGGCATGTCGGTAGTACGACGTTTACCGTCTATCGTCCAACCCATCTTCATCGGCTCGTCGTCAAGCCGAACCGCTAGATGATGGAACGGAACGCTCGGAAGCGCATCGTGTATGGGACCAAAGCACGATGCTTCGAGGACACAGTCTTTCCAGGTGTTGCGCCGCGCAATGGCATGCTTGAGCCAAGGTGGAACACGGCTCAAATCAATCAGCTTGTCGGGCTCGACAGCGGTCGCCAGAGCCGACTGAGGCGACGCCACGGTTTGGTTATTCATGGGTCACCATTGCGGGTCGAAAGAACTTTTCAATGTCGGAAAAGAACCTCTTTGGCTCTTCGATCCAAGGGAAGTGCCCGACCCCCTGATATTCGATCAGAGCAGAATTTGCGATGCCGTTTTTCATTCGCCGAGCAACCTCGATCGGGCAATACCAATCTAGGTCGCCGTTGACTATAAGGGTGTCTGCATGGACCCGTCCGTACTCTTCGGACTGCTTCCGAGGCTCTTTCAAGTCGGCTGGGTGCCTCGCGTTCTGAGCGAATGCTGATAGATGGGTGCCCGTTAAAGTCGTCTTGAAGACGGGAACCTGTCGTTGCGGATCCGAGAAGTAAAGCGGAAGAATGGAATTCATCGTAGCGGAGAAGGAATCGTTGTCGACCAAGGACGGAGCGTGAAAGACTGCGTCAACGGCCGTTTTATACTGAGAATCATCCTTCAAAGCCGCAAGCATCGCGCGGGTTTTCTCTCCTGCCCTATCATCCATGACCTCTGGATCAATCAGAGCCAGCTTGCCCACGCGGTCCGGATACCGCTCAGCGTAATCTAACGCTATCTCGCCTCCTTGCGAGTGTCCTAACAGATTTATGGTCTCTAGCCCAAGAGCTTGCCTGACATGTTCAAGATCATTGGCCATGGTCGCGGTGCTCATCATCATGGAGTCGTTCGGCCGGGATGACTCCCCATTCCCGCGTTCATCCATGAAAATTAAAGTGAAGTGGCGCTCTAGAGGTGCCAAGCCGCTTTGAAGATAAATCGAACCAAGTCCCCACCCCGGCGAGATAACGAAGACATACGGGCCTTGACCGGCAACAACGAAGTGAAGACGGATGTCTCGCAGCTCGACAAAGTGGGAACCGACCGATAGATCCTGAGTGGCGGCTTCCGCCTTTCGTTCTTGAAATACGCACAGGAAGACGATGGTCTTCGCGAGGATCTGGAGAGAGCATTTTCGAAGCAGCCGAAACGACATGTCACGCTCCTGGATACCAAGTCCCAAACGCGTTCGTGCGTTCAACACCAACCAAGATTTTCGTGAGAGGTGGCCGAACCCTATCGAGGATAACCTGGGACTTTCATGTTACTTCATATTATGAAGACACTAGCCTGGAGTGTCAACTTCGGCCGAAATCGACGCTTCAATCTGCATCAGGTAAAGCAAGGTTGGACCCACAATTAGTCAACTGGCGCCGGTGGACGGATAAGCGTTCAAGTGGGTGGTTGGGACAAGCACTGGTGAATTCATCAAACATGGTCTTGAAGGCCGGGGTTATGTCGTTAGGCGGAGGCTCTTTGAGGCGGTTGATGCTGACTTGGCAAGGGGACCTGCCTGCCCAGCTATCCACTTATCGTAAGGATCGAGCGCACTCAAACGGGCATGTGATTTGAGCTGACTAGGCCGGCCGCGCCCCAAGCAGCAAGATCTCCACCACCTTCCTCGCACCTACCGGCCAATCTTCCGTCGGGGCCACCGCGCAAAGCCCCGCAGGGGTTCGTAGCAGGTCCATTCCGCTTACGTCGTCGCGCAGGTCACCGCTCTCCACCGCTCTGCGCATCAGAGAATCAATCGCTGTCATAATCAGCGGACCAGACTGCTCGAATACCTTTTCCGGCCCACAGGCCATCAGGTTGATCGCCGGCAGGATGATGAGCGCGCTAGCAAGCACTGGCGACAACGCAAGATGAAGATCGCCATCAAGATGGATATGGCCCATCTCGTCGTTAGCGCGATAAAAATCGGCACCATCCACCTGGCCATTACGCGAAAGGTGCCAGTGGGTTGCTGCAACGATACCGGGCCAAGCCTGTATCTTCTCGGAGAGCGGCTGGAGAAGCGCTTTTGGGGTGGGAGGCGGTGCTTGGCAGCCTTTGGCAGATAACTTCATCCGGATGGAGGGCCTTTCTGAAATGGTTCTTTGAGCGCGACAAGGATCATAGGTAGTGCGGCACACAAGGGGGAGGTGAAACCTTTCGGAATCAAGGTGACGATCGTAGAACCGGGCGCCTATGCCACCGAGTTCGGCGGCCCGTCCTCTGGGAAGTTTGCCACCGGACTCGACATCTACGCAGGACTGAAAGCGCACGTGTTCGAGAGCATGAAGACGATGGAACGAGGCGATCCCGCCGCCACGCCCGAGGCCATGTTGAAGCTGGTCGATTCGGAAAACCCACCGCTGCGCTTGTTTCTCGGCAGCCACAACCTGCCACAGGTACGCGCAGCCTATGCAGATCGAATAGCGACTTGGGAGACGTGGCAGACTGTGGCTGAGTCTGCCCAGGGTCACACCAAGTAAGAAATCCGGACGAGTCGATCCCCGCCAGGCGCCTTCGGCAACTTGGCCGGGATTGATCCTGAGATAAGTAAATATCGGAAGCTAGTTCGTTGGACGGCCCGCGACAGCAGCGTAGGATCTCCTCTGTTACTTCACCGCGAGCCGCTTCAGCCACTCTTTCAGCAGCGCGATCTCACTCGTGGAGAACCCGTCTTCCACTCTGACTGCTGCCTGGATCGCCGACGCGGCAGCAGAGAGCGCCGACTTTCTTAGCGGTGTGGGCTCCGTGATCGCGATCATAGAGAGGGCATTGTCGCGCGCCATGCTGGACAGCGTAAGATCGCGTTCCCTCGGCTGGGACTGAAGCAGACTAACGACGATACCCATCGCCGCGGAGTGAAGCAGTGCGACGGCGCGGTCAACCGGGATGCGCAGTCTGCCCGCCGCCGCCACCGACGCAATGTGCCGATGCAACGCCTTGAAGGAGAGTTCTGCAGCAGGGGATGGCCCTCTCCCGATCCGCGCGTACATGAGCAGATAGAGCTCGGGATACTTCAACCCGAACTGAACGTGCTGGTCCCAGCCGGACCGCAGTGCCTGCACCGGATCGTGCTTCGTCTCCTGCTGCTTCTGCGGTAGATAAAGCGCAAAGCCGTGCTCGGCCAGAGCGTCCAGCAGCCCTTCTTTGTCGTTGAAGTGCCGGTAAATTACCGGCGGCTGCACACCGGCGCGCTCTGCAACGGCGCGCGTAGTGACAGCATCCCTCCCACCCTCCTGGAGTAGTTGCATGGCAGCAGACAGGACGCGAGCCCGCGTTTGTACGCGCCCGCTGACGGTCTCTGCCTCAGGGTTGTTCTGCTTTTTTTTCATATCGGCATCACCCTTTCCAGGATAACTGCCTGTGTGATATCAATGGAAACATTATGTGTTTCCATTGGAAAACAACAAGAAACACATAGGAGAATCCATGATTGTCGTGACCGGAGCCACAGGGGGACTTGGAAGCCTCATCGTATCGAAGCTGCTGGAGCGCGTCGCCGCAGAGCAGATCGGCGTTAGCGTCCGGAACCCTGCCAAGGCAGAGGAGCTGGCCGCGCGCGGCGTTCGGGTGCGCCGGGGGGACTTCGCGGAACCCAGCACGCTGCAGGGCGCTTTCGCAGGAGCTTCGCAATTGTTGCTGGTGTCCTCGAATGCGGCTGCGTCAGGCGGCGATTCACTGGCCCAGCACAGGGATGCGATCGCAGCGGCAAAACAGGCTGGCGTGAGAAGAATTGTGTATACAAGCCAAATCGCATCGAGCGATACCTCCCTGTTCGAACCTGGGTTGGTCCATGCTGCGACCGAAAAGATGCTGTCGGAGTCCGGCCTCGCATGGACTGCATTGCGCAACGGCTTCTATGCAACGCGCGCCGTCATGGAGAGCGACACGGCCATGAAATCGGGCGCTATCGCAACACCGGAAGACGGCAAGGTGTCGTGGACGTCGCATACCGATCTCGCAGAGGCAGCGGCTACGATACTTGCGAATGAGGGACGCTTCGACGGTCCCACCCCTCCGCTGACCGGTGGCGAAGCACTCGACTATACCGATCTCGCTGCGATGCTGACCGAGTTGCTGGGTAGGCCAATCCTGCGCAAGGTTATCTCGGACAGTGAATTTGAAAACAAGATGGCCGCACGCGGGCTCCCCCCTCAGCTCGTGAAACTGGCCGGCAGCTACTACCCGGCTGCACGCGCCCTGGAATTCGCAACGGTCGATCCAACACTCGAGCAACTCATCGGCCGCAAGCCGGAGACACTTCGTTCCCTCGTGGCCGCGAAGCTCGCCTGATCACGGAGGATTTACATAAATAGAACTTCCGATGAGTCACGTTCACCGCATCCCGGGCTCATTTCTTTGAAGTAGTCCGCCTGCTCGAGATCGGCGAGTAAGCCGGGCTGCATCGGCGTCCAATCAAGACGACAATCTATGCGCTGCCGATCCACGTCTCAGACGTGCTCTCGCTACTGAATCCTCGTGGCTATATGGCAGGAGGGATCGACGCGGGCGGAGACTGGTCGATCCAGTTCGAACAGGATGCATACTTCCGCTGCTTCGCGATCGTCTCAGGTTCGTGCTGGCTCTCCGCGGAAGGAATGGATAGTCCTGTTCGCCTTCAAGAGGGAGAGTTTGTTGTGCTGCCGCACGGACGCGCCTTTCGCCTTGCCAGCGATCTATGGGCACCTCCGGTCGACATCATGACCATCATTACCGCGCCTCTGAACGGCCGCGTTCTTTGCTGGCAGGGCGGCGGGGACTGCCTCGCGCTCTGCGCGCTGTTCACCTTCAACGACGGCGATGCCGACATCCTGCTCGGCGTGCTTCCTCCTCTCGTGCACATCCGCAAGGATGCGGACCGTGCCGCGATGCGATGGTATCTGGAGCGCATGATGAAGGTGACCCGCGAGCCCCAGCCAGGCGGAGTGCTTCTCGGAGAGCACCTGGCTCAGATGATGCTGGTTGAAGTGCTGGGACTGTACTTGGGAGATACGGTACCGGGCGGCGTTGGATGGCTTTACGCGCTGGCGGACAAACAGATCAGTGCTGCCATCACGGCCATGCATGAAAATCCCGGGTATCGGTGGACCCTGCAGGCGCTGGCAGAACGTGTCGGGATGTCGCGGTCTGCGTTCGCTGGACGTTTCAAGGAAAGGGTTGGAGCCTCGGCCATGGAGTACCTGACTCGTTGGCGGATGCGCCGCGCAGGACACAAGCTGGTGACCTCGACCGACCCTGTTTCTTCGATAGCCTTATCCCTCGGCTATGAGTCCGAGAGTGCGTTTTGCTTTGCGTTCAAGAGGGAGATGGGGAATTCGCCACGTCAATACAGCCATGCCCGACTATCCGCTTTTTCCGATGCTCATCAATAGTCCGCGGAGCCGATTGAGACTTGTTCCGTCTGCGGCAGCCAAGAACTCCAAGGTTTGACTGTCGAGATTGGGACAATCATCCGCCAATGGCTTCCGGGCGAAATTAAACGTCCAGCGCGAGCAGGGAGGAGAACGTTGAAAAGGCAGAATCGTGGTTGCCAAGTGGTTGCCAAAACGGGGTAAGACGGTGCCAAAAACGATTGATTTCGAGCACTACGTCCGACGGAAGTACTTTATTTATCATAATCTTAGTAAAGATTGCAAAAACTGCAAAATCTTTATGTGTCAATTCGATCCCGACCCGCGCCTCCATCCTTTTGAAAATCTGGAGTGGAATCCCCTTCGTTTTCGGCTTTAGACGTCGCAGGGATCGGACGCCGTTGCCGACGCCCAATCCAACGGACGTTTCTGCGTCGTCAACCCACACATTCTGCGGTCGGAGGAAATCCAACGCAGCGCGTCGGCATGCCAAGGTAACCTGTATCCCTAACCGGGCAAGCCATGAAGATACTTGTAATCGACCTCCGCGGCCTGCATCGCCGGCATGCGGGCGTACGGCCCTTCCTGCTCGACAAAGATGTGCTCGATCCCCCGCCCCTTCACCCCGGCGAAGATCTCCTTGTAGTTCACGACGCCCTGGCCGATCTCGGAGCCCTTCGGCCGAATCGGACCGCCAGTGCTCGCGCCCTTCGGAAACGGCAGAAAATCCTTGATGTGCAGCATCTTCACCCGGTCCGGATGCTTCTTCACCAGGTCTGCCGGTTTGAATCCAGCAACCGTGGCCCAGCCGCAGTCGATCTCGAACTTCACGTTCTTTGGGTCGGTGTGGTCCACAAGATAGTCGAACGCCGTACCGTTGCCGACTGGGGAAAACTGCTCCGTATGGTTGTGCGAGGCGAACGTCAGCCCGGCTTTGCTCGCCGCATCGCCCACCTTGTTCATAGCATCGGCAAGGCGCTTGCTGTCCTCTTCCGTCATCGGAGACATCACCGACCCAAGCCACGTCTTCCTTTGCTCCTCACTGGCGGTCGTAAGGTCGATCGGAGGCATGATCATCATTCGCGGAACCGACGAGGTAGCGTACTTGCAGCCAAGCGCATTCACATCGTCGAATGACTTCCCGAGGTTAGCCAGGTCGAACCCTACGTGCGCGCTCGGGCACTTCAGCCCGTTGTCGTCCAGAGCCTTGCGAAACTCGGCAGCCGTCTTGAGCGAGCCGAAACCAGCCGTCTCGACCTCCTTGTACCCAATGGCAGAAATTTTCCTAATTGCCGCCGGAGCATCCGCCTGGATATCCGAGCCAACGGTATACAACTGAATCCCGATCGGCAGCCCAAGAGGATCGGCCCACGCTAACCCAGGCCATGCCGCGCCAACACCAACAACGCCCGCGACCTTCGCCGCACCGCTAAGAAACTCTCTCCGCCCGATCGATTTCATCTCGCCCCTTGATGCGCTTCAAGAACTACGCGCACGCAAATAGTACGGGCACGAGACACACTCTGGGAAGCGAGTCCGGCTTTTCGCAGATGAGGAGCCTCAAGCGTTATGTCAGATCATCCGTATCGAACGCCGGAACCTTACGCCCAAGCGCCGACACATCCCGCGAGTCGCCCACGAGCGTCTTCACGACAGCATTCATCTGGTCCTCCGTATCAGCCGCCGCCG
This sequence comes from Granulicella sibirica, assembly GCF_004115155.1. NCBI lineage: Bacteria > Pseudomonadati > Acidobacteriota > Terriglobia > Terriglobales > Acidobacteriaceae > Granulicella > Granulicella sibirica. Next base: position 1,065,155 of record NZ_RDSM01000003.1, on the reverse strand, counting down.
TCATCGCAGTCAACTGCTCTGGACTGGTAGCACTCTCCAGCAGAACCGTCGCATGCGCCACCGCCACGTGGTCCTGGTTCAGCCCCTCCGGCGTCTTCGCCTTGATTCCCACCTCGCCCGGCTTTACGCCGAGCAACTCTGCCACCCGCTCCCGCAGTTCCCCGGCAATCGGCCCAATCTTCGGGGCCGCAAGCACGAGCACTGTATCTATATTCACGATCCGGTACCCCGCCACCGCAATCTCCTCCAGCGCCGTCTGCAGGAAGATCGACGAGTCAGCGTTCTTCCACCGCGCATCGCTCGGCGGAAAGAAACTGCCAATATCCCCAGCCGAAACTGCGCCAAGCAAGGCGTCGGTGATGGCATGCAGAAGCACATCCCCATCCGAATGTCCGGCGAGACCTTCGCTGTGCTCGATCTTCAAACCGCCAATCACCAGCGGCACACCCGCCTTGAATGCGTGCGAGTCGAAGCCGTATCCGATTCTCATGCTCATTTCGCACCTGCCAGCGTCTTTGACATGACATCAAAATAGAACTCGGCCAACTCCAGATCCCCCGGCTGCGTCACCTTGAAGTTCCGCGCCGACCCCGCCACCACCGCCACCTGCACACCGGCACGCTCCAGCAGACTCGCCTCATCGGTCCCGGCAAATCCATCCGCCTCGGCCTCCGCGAACGCCTTCCGCATCAACCCGCACAGCGCTCCCTGCGGCGTCTGCGCCTGCACCACGCGCTCCCGGGGAATGGTCGACGTAATGATCGCCCCATCCGCCGTCCGCTCTACCTGCTTGATCGTATCCACTGCCGGGAGCCCAACAATCGCCGCCCCATGTTTCACGACTGCATCGATCGTCCGCTCAATCGTGGCCGAATCGATCAGCGGCCGAACCGCGTCGTGCACCAGCACGACATCGTCCTCCGCGCAGTCGAGCGCCGCCAGCGCGTGGCTCACCGACTCTTGGCGATGATCCCCACCCGTCACCACGACGACCTTTTCGGTCAGCCCAAACTCTGCCACCTGAGCCGCTACGCGCTCCATCTCGGTCGCTCTTACCGCGACGATGATCTTCTCCACCCGCGGCACCGCCGCAAACGCCCGCAACGAATGCACAAGAATCGGCGTACCCGCGATAGTAAGAAACTGTTTCGGAGCGACCGGCGTCGCGCCACCCGCGGCCATCCGCGTCCCGATACCCGCTGCTGGAAGAATACAAAAGACTCGCATCAGCCACGAAGTATATCAACTCTGCCGTGCCACGGCGCATCGCGCTACCATCGTCCCCTATGTCGAATCAGCTCGAAACAGAACTGAAGCACATGAGCGACGGCGAACTCCACCGTCTCGCCACCCAGTACGACTCCCTTACCGACGAAGCCCAGCTCCTGCTCCGCGCCGAGTTCGCACATCGCTCGATGGAGCCGCCTTTCATCGAAGAATCCGCCCACGAAGTCCTGCAAGGGGTAGCCACGATCCGCCAATATCGCGATCAGGGCGAGGCCATGCTCGCGCGTAGCGTCCTCGAATCAGCCGGAGTCTCCTGCTTTCTGCGAGACGAAAACACCGTCCGCATCGACTGGCTCTGGTCGAACCTCATGGGAGGCATCCGCCTTCAAGTCGCCGAAGAAGATGTCGCCGCAGCCGAAGCGATCCTCACCCAGCCGATCCCAACTCGCATCCTCCAGCCCGGAGAGCCCGACTACGAACAGCCGCAATGCCCCAAATGCCATTCCCTCGACATCACCTATGAGACCCTGGACCGCAAGGTAGCCGCCACGTCCCTGCTCATTCTCGGCATCCCGCTCCCGAGTCCGATCGAGCGCGATACCTGGCTCTGCCATAACTGCGGCACCAAATGGACCGACGATCCTGACGCCTCCGGAGAGAACTCCCATGCCTGATGCCGACATCGCACGCAGCCTCGCCGAACTCTCCGAAGGCCGCACCGACCTCATCTCCGATCTTCTGGCCGCTGGCCTTTCCGCTAACTTCGTCGATCAGCACGGCGTCTCCCTGATCCAGCACTGCGCCTACTACGGCGACGTCACCGCCATAAAACTCCTTCTGGCGCAGGGCGCGAGCCTCGCCACGCTTGGCCTCGACCTCGGCATCACGGGCGCTGCCTTCCACGGCCACTGGCGCCTCTGCCACTTTCTCCTCGAACAAGGTGCCAACCCCAACCACACCGATTCCGAGAATGGCGAAACTCCCCTCCACGCGGCGCTCTGCACGAACGACCGCGCCGCCCATGACCAGGTCCTCGCCGTCCTCCTCGCCGCCGGAGCCGATCCCAACGCCGCCACCAGGCCTGGAGCCGACACCGGCGGTTTCATGCGGGACGTCCGCACCAAGGGCGAAACGCCCCTCCACCGAGCCGCCGCCTTCGGCACCGAAGACACCATCACCATGCTCCTTGATGCCGGAGCCAGCAAAGAACTCCGAGACGCCAACGGAGACAGCCCTCTTTCCTGGGCAAGCTGGTACCTTCGCCCCAACCCGATCCTCCGTCTTCTCCTCTTCGGCAACTACCGTATCCACCCGCAGAATAAATCCATGCGCGCCAACCTGATCGGCAAGCCTCTGCCCACGCCTCAGACATAGCGCAGACCCGCTACCATCAAGCAAGCATGCCTTTGCTCCCCTTCGACCGCACCCACCTCACCCCCGGCACCCGCGTCTGCGTCGCCATCTCCGGCGGAGCCGACTCCGTAGCCCTCCTCACCGCGCTCCACACCGCGAATACCCTCCCCCGCGAGTCACTCGGCGTCGGCCTCTCCGCCGTCCACGTCCACCACGGCCTCCGCGCCGAAGAAGCCGACGCCGACGCCGCCTTCGTCCAGGATCTCTGCACCCGCCTCAACATCCCCCTGCAAACCCACCACACCTCGGTCCCCGCCCACGTCGAACAAACGGGGGAAACAATAGAAGAAGCCGCCCGCACCCTCCGCTACGAGATCTTCCACAAGCTACTCGCCGAAGGCCATGCGGACGTCCTCCTCACAGCCCACACCCTCGACGACCAGGCCGAAACCGTCCTCATGAAGCTCCTGCGCGGGGCCTGGACCGAGGGCCTCTCCGCCATCCACCCCGTCCTCACCCTCCCCAAAGGCAAAATCCTCCGCCCGCTCCTCGACACCAGCCGAGCCCAGATCGTCGCCCTCCTCACTGAAACCGCGCAGCCCTGGCGCGAAGACTCCTCGAACGCCAGCCCCGCCCACACCCGCAACCGCTTGCGTCACGACATCCTTCCCATCCTCCGCGCTGAAAACCCATCCCTCGACCGCACCCTGGCGAACCTCGCCGAACTAGCCCGTGAGGAAGAAACCCGCTGGCAGACCGAACTGAGCCGCCTGCTCCCCCAGATCCTCCTCCCCGGCAAACCCGTTCGCGGCGGTGGACGCTCCGTCGGCACCGCCCCCGGTTCAGCCGCCGTCGCCATCGAACTCGACCGCCTCCGTGCCCTCGATGCACCCACCCGCCGCCGTGTCCTCCGCGCCGCCGCCCGCTCCCTGGGCCCCAACGGCCCGCGACTCAGCTTCGACGAGACCGCCCGCCTCCTCTCCCTCTGCGGCTTCCGCCATGACCCCACCGTCGCCGCCCGCCCCGGCACCATCCTCGCTCTCTCCCAGAACCTCCGCGCCGAGCGATCCCCCCGCGAACTTCGCCTCTACCTCCAGCCCTCCGCAATCCCCCAAAAGTAATGCGCCAACCCCGGAAGAAGGATCAACAAATCTGCACTTTTCCGTTGAATCTTCCTGCCTGAGAGTAGAATCAGATGTACTTGACGGGGCAAGCTCCCCCATGCCGCCAACTCGCACAAGCACATGGGACTTTCAACACACTTCCTCGTCTAACTAGTTGGGCCGTAAGTTTCAGCGCGCGCCCCGGCTGCTGTCCGTTCAGCTCCATCGTTACGTGTAACACCGGAGAAGCAAGCCGGAACATACAGAGGAAACGCCTTGAATTCGACTGTCAAACAAATTTTGATTTGGGTCTGCATGGTCGCCTGTCTTGTCTTTGCCTGGCAATTCGTCGCCAAGAGCACGGGCATGGGCAAGGATAACCAGCTTAGCTTCAGTGACGTTCTCACCAAGGCCGACGAGGGTAACGTCGCCGACGTCACAGTTAACGGACCCGAGCTCACCGGCCACATGAAGGGAAGCAAGGATCAATTCCACACCACGATCCCCGCCAACTATCCCGACATGTACAAAACCCTGCGCGACCATGGCGTGAACATCAACGTCAAGGACCCGAACGCGAACGCCTGGGTTGGCGTGCTGTTCCAGTTCGCCCCCATCCTGCTTCTGCTCGCGCTCTTCTTCTTCATGATGCGCCAGATGCAGTCCGGCGGAAACAAGGCCCTCAGCTTCGGCAAGAGCCGCGCCCGCCTGCTCTCCATGCAGCAGAAGAAGATCACCTTCAAGGATGTCGCCGGTGTTGACGAGGCCAAGGAAGAGCTCAAGGAGATCATTGAGTTCCTCCGCGAAGCCCAGAAGTTCCAGCGCCTCGGTGGCCGTATCCCCAAGGGTGTCCTGCTCGTCGGACCTCCGGGAACCGGTAAGACCCTGCTCGCCCGCGCGGTTGCCGGCGAAGCGAATGTTCCCTTCTTCTCCATCTCCGGTTCTGACTTCGTCGAGATGTTCGTCGGCGTCGGAGCAAGCCGCGTCCGCGACCTCTTCGAGCAGGGCAAGAAGAACGCCCCCTGCATCATCTTCATCGACGAAATCGACGCAGTCGGCCGTCACCGTGGCGCAGGCCTCGGCGGCGGACACGACGAGCGTGAGCAAACCCTCAACCAGCTCCTGGTCGAGATGGACGGCTTCGAATCGAACGACGGCGTCATCCTCATCGCCGCCACCAACCGCCCTGACGTCCTTGATCCGGCCCTTCTCCGTCCCGGCCGCTTTGATCGCCGCGTCATCGTCGACCGCCCCGACATCAAGGGCCGCGAAGAGGTTCTCCGCGTCCACGCCAAGAAGGTTCCGATGGCGGAAGACGTCAACCTCAACGTGCTGGCTCGTGGGACACCGGGTTTCTCCGGCGCGGACCTCGCGAACATGGTCAACGAGGCTGCCCTTACCGCTGCCCGCTTCAATCGCAAGTCGGTCCACATGTACGACTTCGAAGTGGCGAAGGATAAGGTCCTCATGGGAGCCGAGCGCAAGTCCATGCTCCTCTCCGAAGACGACAAGAAGGACACCGCCTATCACGAGGCCGGTCACGTTCTCGTCGCCGCTAAGCGCAACCACTCCGACCCCCTTCACAAGGTCACCATCATCCCCCGAGGCATGGCCCTCGGCGTGACGATGCACCTTCCCGAAGAGGACAAGCACACCGTCACCAGCGACTATCTCGAGACTCAGCTCGCCATCCTCATGGGTGGACGCTGCGCCGAAGAGATCTTCATGGGACGCAAGACGACAGGTGCCGGCAACGACATCGTCCGCGCCACGGAACTCGCCCGCAAGATGGTCTGCGAGTACGGTATGAGCAACCTCGGCCCCCTGACCTACGGCAAGAAGGAAGAGCAGATCTTCCTCGGCCGCGAGATCGCCCAGGCCCGCGACTACTCGGACGACACGGCAAACAAGATCGATGCCGCCGTTCGCGCCTTCGTCGACGAGGGATATCGCTCCGCGTACGAGATCCTCGACACCCACCACGACGTCATGCACCGGATGGCAACCGCCCTTCTCGAGCGCGAGACCCTTGACGCCGTCGAGATCAGCCTGCTCATTGAGGGCAAGGAGCTGCCCGCAGCCCGCTCGCCTCTCTCGGCGGCCGATCCCGGACCCGGCGACACGCAGGAAGTTCTCAAGCCCGGAAGCGGACGCAAGCCCGGCTTCGGCGAAGGCCACCCCACCCCCGCATAATCAACCATCACCCTGAAACACAAGTGAGGCGGCCCACACGGGTCGCCTCTTCTTCTTAAGCCCACCCGCGAGGCCAGATGCTCGACCGCCCCTCCCAGCTCCTCCGCCTCGAAGACACCACCCTCTTCTTAGCCACGCTCATCCTCTACCAGTACCTCCACGGAAGCTGGCTCCACTTCGCCCTCTTCTTCTTCATCCCCGACCTCTTCATGCTCGGCTTCCTGCTCGATTCGCGCATCGGAGCCACGATCTACAACCTCGCCCACACGCTCACACTGCCCATCCTCCTCTTCCTCGCCGCCTCCTGGAGGCACCGTCTCCTCACGGAGCCCATCGCCGTCATCTGGGCCGCGCACATCGCCTTCGACCGCCTTCTCGGCTACGGCTTGAAATATCCAACAGGGTTCAAAGACACACACCTCCAGCGCCTCGCCTGAGTGCAACAATAGAGGCAGACGCATGCGCCTTCCCCAAATCAAAACCCTGCTCCTCCTGCCGATCCTGCTTCTCCTGACGAGCTGCGGCTACCACGCCGCCGGCTCCGCCACCCACATCCCCACCTCGGTCCACACCCTCGCCGTCCCCATCTTCACCACGCACAGCCAGGCGTACCACACGGAAGTCGCCTTCACCCAGGCCACTATCCGCGAGCTCAACACCCGCACCAAGTACGTCATCGAGTCCAAAGACGCAGCCGACGCCGACGCCACCCTCACCGGCACCATCCTCGCCCAGTCCGTCGCGCCCCTCACCTACGACTCCACCTCCGGCCAGACCTCCAGCTATCTCATCACCGTCACCGCCCGCATCCTCCTCACCGCTCGCGACGGCACCGTCCTCTACCGCAACGACTCCCTCGCCTACCGCGAGCAGTACCAGTCCACCCAGGACCTCACCCTCTTCGTTCAGGAGGACAGCTCCGCCGTCCGCCGCATCGCCCGCGACTTCTCCCAGGCCCTCGTCAGCGACATGCTGGAGAGCTTCAAATGAGCAAGCCCTCCCTCCGCTCCTTCGCAAGTACGGACCGCTTCCTCGCCGAGATCGCCACCCCCGCCCTGCGCCCCGGCTACGTCCTCCTCGGCGACGAGGTCTTCCTCTACCAGCGCTGCCGCACCGGCGTCCTCGCCACATTGGCCCCCGCCGACACCCGCGATTTCTGCCTCCACGACCTCGACCTCGCCGAAACCAGCATCTTCGACGTCCTCGATCTCGCCCAGACCCCCAGCCTCATGGCCCCCTTCCAGGTCTTCTTCGTACGCAACCTCAAGACCCTCTACGGACGCGGCAGCAAGAAGGAAGAGTTCGCCGCCATCGACGCCTACTTCCGCTCGCCCAACCCCCAGGCCGTCATCCTCTTCGTCGCAGACCATCTCCACATCCCCACCGACCTCCGCCGCATGGACATGCAGGACAAGGAGCGCTACGACCGCATCCGCGAGACCCTCGGCGACTGGTGCTCCCTCGTCGAACTCGCCCGCGTCGACGAGCCCGACGCCGTCCGCTGGCTCACCGAAGCCGCCCTCACCCGCTCCGTCGCCTTCGACCCCGACGCCGCCCGCGAGCTCGTCGACGCCCTCGGTGCCGACATGATGCTCATCGCCAGCGAGTTCGAAAAGCTGGCCCTCTACGTCACCGCCCCCGAAATCTTGAAGTCGCTCGGCCCCGAGGCCCGCCCCCGCATCACCCTCGGCGATGTCGAAACCATGGTCCTGGCCGCCAAGCAGCGCAGCCTCTACGAGCTCACCGACGCCATCTCCCTCCGCGACCGCCCCCGGGCCCTCCTCCTCCTCCACGGCCTCCTCAACGCGTCGGACGGCGGCGAAGACTCGAGCATCGGCCACCTCTACATGCTCGCCCGCACCTTCCGCCAGATGCTCATCATCCACGAGAAGAACGTCCGCGACTCCCGCGCAATCTGGGGCGTCCTCTGGCAGGGCTTCCGCATGCCCCCCTTCGCCGCCGAAGACCTCATAAGACAAGCCCGCCGCTACAAATCCCGAGCCCCCCTCACCCGCGCCCTGCGCCTGATAGCCCGCGCCGACCTGGAGCTCCGCAGCTCCCCCGCCAACAAGCTCCTAGTCCTAGAGCGCCTCATCCTGGCCCTAGCCACCGACCCCACCCCAAGCCCCTACGAAGCCACCCAATTCGCCATGGAACTCTAGGTTTCAAACTCGTACAGCTGGGTAGTTAGCGGAAAGCTCTTCCGCCTCCCAGTCCTTGTATGTTCGCTTTGGGTTATTCGCAAGCACCCAGGCGATGGGGCCTGCTGTCGCGCGCCCGTTCAGAACAGCGCCAGCCGCACTCGGGCTGCTAAAAGCGTACGACTTGCTAAAGCGGCGTTGCACACCGTCTTCGAGATAGACCCCACTTTCAACCAGTTCATCGAATAGCTTTTGGTAATTATGTTCCACCCCGATCCACTTCGCTCGGCCTATGGAACCGGCTTGAACCACGAACTCACCATTCTCCAGCCGCGCGGTTGCGTTCACTTCCCCATTGGCCAATCTCAACGAAAACACTGCAGACACCTTGCTTTCCACTGGGCTAGGAGTAGCAGACTTCGGAGCTTGGGTTCGAGTCTTGACGAGAAAGCCATCTACGCGGATAGCTGGAAGTATAGTTAGAACATAATCGACGAACTGCTCCATGTTTGCCTGCGCCGCCTCCGACAGCGTTGGCTTAGGGGGTGTATTTGCGTTCTCAAGCTTCATCCGCCCCGCCCGACGCGCTTCTTCTACCAGTCGCGACTCGAGATACTTTACATGCGCTTTATTAAGGCTGTTTGCCGCACTAGTAATCAAGATAGCCTGTGTCCACCAATCACGATTCGCGTCGTGATTTCGGATACGTGCTGCCACGTCGTCACTCTCGCCAATGTAGACGCGCACTAAATTACTGTCATCGCTATCTCCAAGTAAGAGATAGATACCGGTGAAGCTAGCTTCCGCCCGCTTGAGCGCCTCCGCTAAACGGATTCTCGGTGCGACCAGCACGTGTCCCGTCCAGTTAAAGATTTCCGCGGTGAGCATGCCGTCGGGTGTTCCGTCGATGAAGAACAATTCAAGGGATTGCCCACGATTCGCCATCTGTGATCTCTTCTCCAAGACAAACGCAACGCGAGAAAGGATGTAAAGCATCAGCCAAAGAGCATCAGCTTGAGCCGATATAAATAGGCTGCAAAGGCCACCAACCCGAAAATGCAGAACGTTGCATTCACCTTCGCGCGCCTGCTGTCCCTCGCACGCTCAAAGAAGTAAAGAAGCGGAAAGGTAAGAAGAAAACTGGATGAGAAGAGGTAGATCAAGTCGGCGCGGAAACCGCCCAAACGAAGGTTTCCAAAGAGTTGATCAGCCGCGCCAGAGTGGCGCCCATCACCTTCGTACCAAATCGACCAGGTGAAAACAACAAGCATTAGGTTCAAGAGGACGATCGTCCGCAACAGGATGCTGCATAACCGAGAATCCGTAAAGGGTAGCCCCTCCTCGTTGATTTGCGGCAAGACTTTCATGATTCGCTCCTAATCTCTGTATTCGTCTCGTCATCACCAGCACATCCGAGACTCAGTCAGAAGTCAAGAGCGGACTCCCCTCACGATCGCGCCGGAAGCTTCAGCGATGAGCCGCTCCGGCCAGCGTACCCACGCCAAGCTCCTACGAAGCAGTCCAGCTCACGAGAGAGCTTTAGCTGCCAACTAGTGAAACATAGCCTTCATCACGGCCTCCATATCCGCATCCCGATCACTCGCAACATCCCCCACCGTCGCCTTAACCAGCACATCCGGAGTAACCCCCGCATCCGCCGCCGCCGTCAGCGGAAACGTCCCAATCAACGGCAGATCCATCTCAATCCCAGAGTGAGGCAGCCGCAAAAAGAAGAAAGCCCCACCATTGATCCCGCGCTGGCTTCCACCCGTCGGCTGCCCAACCAGCGTCCCAAGATGAAGCCTCTGCACACTCTGCGCAAACTGAAACGTAGCCGAGCTATTCACCGCATCGATCAGACAAAGACCTTGCCCTTGAACCGCTTCCCCGCCGGCTTGATCACATCCCCCGACTCCCCATCGTCATAGCGCTTCAACCTCAGATACGACACGCCCACCGGAGCCGTAGGCCACGGTTCGGACATATCCATCGCCGAGCCACCCCAGTCCCGAAAGCTCTTATCCCAGGTATCGAGATAAGGAACCAGATCATCCGGCACCTTCCGATACCGCACCAGCCGCCGCATCGACGAGAGCGTAACCGGCGCATCGATGAGATACGGAATAATTTCATTCCCGACATCGTCTCCCCCTTCGTTGCCCCGAAGATCGAGAACGAGCCCAGGCGACCCACGCTCGGCTAACTCATCCAGATGCCCGTGAAGCCACGTCTTCCAATCCCACTTGCTGTTATAGAGAGCCCAGGTCGGCATCCGCAGATAAGCGCTTCCATCCGGCAGATACCTCCATTCAAAGAGCGCCTGATCACCACCTTTGCGCTGCGCCTCCCGCTCCTTGATCGGCGCAATCCGCTCCTCGAACGTCAGCGTCTTCACCGACACCCGTTCCTCTCGCCTCGCATTCGGCTTCTTAGTCACCAGAGCCACGCTACCTCCCGCCGACGGAAAGAACATCGGGAAGTAAAGATCGAACGTCTCGTACTCGCTATCGCCATTCACCCCAAGCTGCGCGACCCGCTTGCTATCGTTCGCTCCATCGGCACGCGCAACCGACAGCAGCCGGGCAAGAACCGCCGAAGCCGCCACCCCATTGATCCACGTCACCTCCGTCCCGCGAGGAAGCACACGGCCAACCGTAAAATCCCGCGTCACAATCATGCGCCGGTCGATCCACTCAAAGTAGAACGGAAGCCGCGTCGGGCTCTTGAACAGCGCCTCCACGACAGCCTTCGACTGGTTGAAAGGATTCGCCTGCGTATGCCCGCACTTCACACTCGCAGCGAACTCCGAAAACGCCAGAAAGGCATCCTGGAGCGTCTGGTTATGATCGAGGCGGTGGTCTAACGCAACGAACTTCCCATCCATCTCCGCCTTCGTGCTGTACCGATAGAGCCCCGGATGCAGCGTCTCATACGCGCTCCGGAGAATCGCGGCATCCGCCCGAAGATCGCTCGCACTGATCTTCACAGCATTACCCGTCTGCCCATGACACGCCAGGGCAGCAAGCAGGAAAAGAACAAACTCCAAGGAACGCTTCAACGGTTGAGCCCCCGCAAGAGAATACGGCTCACCGCTGGCAAAGCAAACTCTTATTCGCGCGTCATGCCTGATCGCAAAAATCCAAGACGGTAACGTTCGTCTCACGGATGATGCTGCGCCCAGACCGTAAGTCCATGCGCGAACTCCGTCCTATCCACCGCACTCGATATCGGCGGTGTCACCAAAAACAAAACCGCCCCAACCACCGTCACCAGCAGCGGCTTCCGCCACGTAAACAGGTCGAACACAAATAGAGCCGCAATAATCCCAAGCGGAATCCCAGGGATCAGGAACGGATAGTGGCCGATCACGATTGGGATCCGCGAGAGCGCTGGAGGCAGAAGCATGCAATTCGCGATCAGCAGAATCCGCTTATGCACCTTCCGGTCATTCCTCTTCCAGATCGCCACCGCAACGAAAGCCCCAAACACCAGGATCCCAATCACGTTATCGATCAGAAACGAAGTAGGCGTAAAGAACGAAGGCAGCACCGCCCCACGCCTCAGCGTCCCGAACGGAGCCAGCACCCCGAGCACCACCATCAACCCCGCGATCACCGCCCCCAGCACTCCAAGCTTCCGGTGCAGCCGGACATTTCCAGCCGCCACCAGACTCGACTGGACTACAAACAAGATGATCCACGAAGAAAACACCGCCCCATGCAGGTGAACCAGCAAACTAGGCAGCTTCGCAAACATCGCCCCACGCAGAAAGTAAGTCTGCGCAAAGCCGACGACCACCATCACCAGCATCAGCACGGACATCGTCGTGAAGAAGATGTCATCCGCAGTACGAGTCCTGACAGGACGAGCAACAAGGGTAGCCATAGGGTTCGGGAGAGTAGTGAAAAGTACCAGCTCAGTGTTTCTTCCGATCTTTCCCCTGAATGCCCGCCCCGTCAATTAAAAACTCGCGACCCCGAACCTACCCGCCAGCCCGCGCAGCATGCTCCCGCACAATCTCAAGCACCTCCTCGGTCCCAGTCAGCGGCTGCTCCGACTCGGGAACCTTCGCTCCCGCCGCGAGCAGCATCTTCACCACCGCCGGATAGTCCCCGCCATCGCGATACCAGCCATGGACCGATCCATACAGTGTCCAAGCCAGCGGACTCCCGCCATGTTCCGACTCAAACACATTCACTTCGGCCCCATGCTCAAGCAGGTTCCGAACCATCTCGGCATTGCCATGAAACGCAGCGAAGTGAAGGGCAGTCTGCCCCGTCTCCATCGCAGGAGTAGCAGGCCACCCCGCTCCAAGCAGAAGATGCATCGCTCCCGTACTGTTCCGCGTCGCCACGCCGATGATCCTCCGTGCATTGAGCGAAAGCTTCTTCATCACCTCCGGATGCCCCGCAAAAATCCGCTGAAAGGCACTCTCGTCCCCCACCTCCGCCGCGTTGATCAGCCGCAGCCACACCGGGCTGCGTTGCATAAGCAGGGCAAACACATCCGCGTGTCCAAACTGGTTCGCGATCATATGCGGAGTTCGCGTCCACCCAAAGCCAAAGATATAAATCGCCCCACCAGACTCCGGATTTTCCTTCGGAAAGTACCGGTCCGAGACCGTCATGCGCGACGTATCCGGATCGTCGTCGAGGATCTGCTCCGCCAGCCCAAGGTCCCCAATCGCCGCCGCCACGAAGATGTCGGCCTTCGCTCCCCGCGCAATCAGAAAGCGCGCAACCTCATGCCGGTAAGGCTTCGCCGACACCATGTACTGCACCGCCGTTGACTCATGATCGATGTCCCGCCCATCGATCTCCGCTCCAGCATCGAGCAGCATCGCCGCAATCTCCACGGTAGCCGCATAGTGCAGCGGAAACTGCCCATCCCCACCCCGCGCCCGTACCAAGGCCGGATCAGCCGTAAGCAACTCCCGCACACGATCCACCATGCCAAGCCGGGCCGCCGCGTGGAGATCAACGGTCGCTCCCCGCTCGATGAGATATGCCGAAAGCTCCGGATTCGCGTAATCTAGCACGCCGAACCCACCCGCCCACCACTGCGTCCGCACATGGACGTCAGCGCCGAACTCCACCAGCACCTCGATCACCGCGCGGTTCTGCTTATTCGCGGCCGCAACGATAGCCTGCTCGCCGAACCCATAGTTCGGCAAAGGCTCATTGATCCGTGCCCGCAGAGAAGCATGCCGCGTCAGCACCTCTCGCACGGCCACAGCATCTCCAGCCTTGACCGCAGCCCCAAGCGCCTGGAAAGGCTCCGCTGAAGCCATCTCCACGTGCAGTTTGAGCGCGGCCCAGGTATGGAAGCCATACTCCCGCGCGACAACGTGCAGCGCGTCAGCAAGCTTCAGCGTCGAGCCAACAGAGAACGCAGCAAAACGCCCCAAAGCTTCAGGCTCGGACGCATGAACGCCGCGCAACAGATCGCGGGCTTGTTTTTTGAGATGTTCGAGGTCGGGACGCGCGGGAAGTTCGCGAATAGGCATGACTCACTCCTTCTTTATGTATCCGCGATCCGCTTCGCCGGACGAGAAGAGAGTGGGTTGTATCGTGCAGGTGAAGCAGAAGGCGGGATCATCCCTTTCCGCGGACGGGGCGCACCCTTCAGTGCAGCATCGAGATTATCAGCCTCGGCAAACCCCGTCCAGATCCTTAGCAGCTAAAAAGGCTTCTTAAGGAGCCTGCCCGTCCCCTTCACAATCTTGCCCGTTCCCTTCCCCGTTCCCACCGCAACGTTCTTCCCCGCCGATCCCGCACCCTTCCCGACATTCTCCGCCGCGCCAACTGGATGCAGCGTCACCAGGTCACCCGCGCCCTTGCCAGCTCCCTCCGCGAGATTCCCCGCACCTTTACCTGCCCCCTTGCCAATATCGCCACTCCCGCTCCCGATATCCCCACCCGGACTCCGCCCAGCAGGCACTTGCGCAGCCGGTTGCGTCGTCTGGGCTGGCGTCGTCGTCTGATTCTGCCCATACGCACAAACCCCAAATCCAAGCACTCCCGCCAACAACAATCCGTATCTCACGTGTCCTACCTCCACTTCATTGGATGTCGCGACGCCACCTCGGGGTGTGCACGAGCCCCTTCCTGCTAGCATCGTTACTGAAGAAAATGACGACGAACCCGACCCAGACCTACGCCACCCAGCCCACCACCCGCGTCCGCATCGCCCCTTCCCCCACCGGCGACCCCCACGTCGGCACCGCCTACATCGGCCTCCTCAACTTCCTCTACGCCCGCCAGCGCGGCGGCCAGTTCATCCTCCGCATCGAGGACACCGACCGCGCCCGCTTCGTCGCCACCTCCGAGCAGGAGATCTTCGACTCCCTCCACTGGCTAGGCCTCACCTGGGACGAAGGCCCCGACGTCGGCGGTCCTCACGGTCCCTACCGCCAGTCCGAGCGCACCGGGATCTACCGCGAATACGTCCAGAAGCTCCTCGACAACAACACCGCCTACCGGTCTTTTGAAACTCCCGAAGAGCTCGAGGCTCTCCGCAAGTCCCAGATCGCCGCCAAGCTCCCCCCCCGCTACAACGGAGCCCACCGCGAACTGACCCCAGACCAGATCGCTGCCTACGAAGCTGAAGGCCGCCCATCCGTCATCCGCCTCAAGGTCCCGACCGAAGGCTCGACGACCTTCCGCGACGAACTCCGCGGCGACATCACCTTCGACCACACCAACGTCGACGACCAGATCCTCATGAAGTCCGACGGCTTCCCCACCTACCACCTCGCCAACGTCGTCGACGACCACCTCATGCGCATCACCGACGTCATCCGCGCCGAGGAGTGGATCTCCTCCACACCCAAGCACGTCCTCCTCTACAACGCCTTCGGCTGGGATCTCCCCAAGTTCTGGCACATGCCGCTGCTGCGCAACATCGACAAGAGCAAGATCTCTAAGCGCAAGAATCCCGTCTCGCTCATCTTCTACCGCCAGGCCGGCTTCCTCCCCGAGGCGGTCATCAACTTCCTCGGCCTCATGGGCGGAGGGATGCCGCAGACCAGCGGCACCATCGAAGACAAGACCCACGCCGCCACCGCCGACCTCTTCACCATCCCCGACATGATCGAGCGCTTCTCGTTCGCGAAAATCTCCCTCGGCGGACCCGTCTTCGACCTCGTCAAGCTCAAATGGCTCAACGGCGAGTACCTCCGCGCCCTCACCCCGGAAGCCTTCTTCCAGACCCTCCGCGCCACGGTCTTCTCGGACGACTTCCTCCGCCAGCTCGTCCCGCTGATCCAGACCCGCGTAGAAATTCTCGGTCAGACCGGCGACCTCACCGACTTCCTCTTCTCCGACTCAGTGATGCCCCCGCAAGACCTCTTCGTCCCCAGGAAACGAACGCTCGAAGAGACCCTAACCTTTACCGCCGACCTCCTCACAACCCTCGAAGCCACCCCCTGGACGGTCGAAGCCATCGAGCCCGCAATGAAAGCTTTGGGCGCAGAAAAGGAGTGGTCGGTGAAGGAAAACTTCATGCTCCTGCGAGCCATCATCACCGGTAAGACCGCGTCGCCACCGCTGCTCGAAAGCCTCATCGTCTTCGGCAAAGCCCGCAGCCTCGACCGCGTTCGCCGCTTTCTCGAAACCCAGAAGAAGCTGGCAAACACAAGAAAATAGATCAGCGCACGAAGAGTCTCCGAACATCCTGTGCCCCGTGAAGCACTCGCAAAATCTTCACGGGGCAGACTGCTCACGCGCGACGTTGACGCTCAGCTCAAACCCTCTCCATATCGCGCATCTCGTCGCGAAAGTCCTCGATAGGCGTCAACTCCCCGCGCTCCGCCTCCTGTCAGGCCGTCTCGAGCCCGTCTCTCTGCTCCTGCAGGCTCTCCCCCCGCCACTGCTCCCGCTCATGCAGCAGCTCAACCACCTCGGCAATGTACTCATCCACGCTGGCATACCGGCCGCTCGCGACGTCTTCTTTCACCACTTCCTCAAGCTCCGGGCTCAGCCTGATTTCCAGGCAAGACAGCCTACCACCTCTCCCGTAACCCCATCCGTTACCCTGCTTTCACGACAAACACCGGGTAAACTAGCCCCATGAACGGGGCCCAGAACGCCATGATCGCCAGGCTCGCCCACCCATCCCGCGTCCAACGCGCCCTCGCTTGGTCCGTGTGCGTCCTGCTCGTCTCTCTCTTCTTTTTCGCGGCCCAGCGCGTTCTCGCCGTCACCACCATCTTCCACGAAGAGATCCTTCAGGCCGCCTTCGCCCTGATCGCGGCCACGGTCACAGCCCTGATCGCAGCCGCCATCCTCCATCGCGTCCAGCCTTCAGAAAGCTCCGCCGCCACCCGCATCGAGCATGAGCGCTTCCTCGCCGCCGCGGAAAGCAGCCTTGATGACTTTTACATCTTCGACGGCATCCCCAGCGCCGCAGGCGAGATCGTCGACTTCCGCTTCTCCCACATCAATCCCAACGCCGAGCGCCGCCTCAAAGTCCAGCGCGGCGAACTCCTCGGAAAGGTCCTCACCGAGGTCCGCCCCTTCATGATCACCTCGGGCCTCATCGAGAAGTACCGCGAAGTCGTCCGCACCGGCGCCTCCTACATCACAGAAGTCTTTATCGACGACGAGATGATCCAGGCCACCTGGCTCAACGTCCAGGTCGTCAAGCTCGGCGACGGCATCGCCATTACCAGCCGCGACGTCACCGAACGCAAGCGCCTCGACGACCAGGTCACCTATCTCGCCCACTACGATCAGCTCACCGGCCTGCCCAACCGCACCCTCCTCCAGGACCGCCTTCGCCAGGCCATCCTGCGCGCCAGCCGCTATAAGCAGAAGATCGCCATCTTTCTCTTCGATATCGACCGCTTCAAGTCCATCAACGACACCTACGGCCACGCCGAGGGCGACGCGCTCCTCGCGGCTCTCGGCAAAAGTCTGTTCGCCACCATGCGCAAGTGCGACACCATCGCCCGCATGGGCGGAGATGAGTTTGTTGTTCTTATGCAGGACTTCCACGATCTGGAAGACGTCACCCGCTGCGGCCTTGAAATCGTCCGCAACGCCGCCCGGCCGTTGCTCCTCGGCGACCACGACATCTCCACCACGATTAGCGCCGGAGTATGTGTTTATCCCGACTGCGGCCTCGATCCCGACCAGCTTCTCCGAAACGCTGACCTGGCCATGTACTCGGTCAAAAAATCCGGTGGCAACGGGCTGCACATCTACAGCGAACACCCGGCACCGCAGGAGCTAAAAGCTACTTCGCCGTAAACACCACGCTTACTGGCAGCGACTTCGGCGGGTAACACGCCGCATGATCGCAAGCCTGGTATCGCAGCACTCCATCGACGGTATGGTCGCCCTTCGCAGCCTCCACCGGAACCTTTACCGTGAACGCCCCCGAATACACATCCAGCTTCTCACCCGGCTCGAAGCTGAAGCTATACTCCTGCCCCTTCGGATACTCGGCGGGCAGAGCCTTCACCCCATCCGCCGGCTTCAACGTCAGGTTCGTCGGAATCAGCAGTTCCGACTTCGGCGTATGCGAGTTGACGTGGAACCCATCGTTCACCGTGAACTTCAACTCCAGCACGCCCTTCTTGCCGGCGGCCACGGTCTGCTGCTCCGCGCCATAGACGACATAGCTCTTCGGCTTCGCTGGCCCCGGGGCATCCAACTGCCCCATCTGCAGCAATCCAGCCAAAGCCAGCACACCAAAGCGAACGATCACAGCCCGGCTCCGATGATTTTCTTGATATGCGCCTCAACCTCGTCCTTAGGAGCCAGTCCAACCGTCTCCTCCACCACCGTCCCCGTCTTATCGACATAGAACGAGGTCGGCAGCGAGTCCACCCCGCCATAGAGATTGGCAACCTTGTTGTCCGTCATCAGCACTGGGTAAGACACTCCCGTCCGCTTGGCGGTCTTCACAATCTCATCTTTCGGAGCATCATCTTCCGCGATCCCAAGCACCTCAAACCCCTGGTCCTTGTACTTCGCCCGATACTCTTCAAACCACGGCATTTCAAGCTTGCACGGCGCGCACCACGTAGCCCAGAAGTTCACCAGCACCGGCCGCCCCTTATAGTCGCTCAGCGAAACCTTCTTGCCCGAAGTGTCTACCAGCGTGAACCCAGGCGCCATCTTCCCGCGTAGGATCGTCGTCGGGTTCTCCCCACCTCCCGCGGCTCCCACGGCAGCCGTCTGTCCCGGCGCATCTTTCGTCAAAACGATGTGATTCGCGTTCGCCGCCTGCATCGCAAGCCGGCGCTCGCGCAGGTTATGCCACCCCGCCCAAAGCAGAAGACTCACACCCAACACGATTGCCGTCAACACCAGAACACTGCGCTTCATCCGAGAGACTCCCACGGCTGCCGGACCCTGAAAAGCCCCCGCAAACCTATCCATCCAAGTCTACTCTGCCGCGGCCCGCGAAATGTCAGAACTTCTTCGGCAGCATCCGGTCATACGTCGACCGAACGATCCCGTAGCACTCACACGTCTTCGAGGTCAGCAGCGGCCGATCGGTCAAACGAATCCGTCCCCTGCTATAGTCGATCGCGCCCAGCCGCTGCAGCTCACCCGCCGCCACCGTCACCGTCGAACGCCGCGAACCGAGCATCTGCGCCAGGAACTCCTGCGTCAGCTGCAACTCCTCCGACTCCGTCCGGTCCGCCGAAGTCAGCAGCCACCGCGCCAGCCTCGCCTCCACCGCGTGCAGCCGGTTGCAAAGCACGGACTGCGTCATCTGCACCATTTGCATATAGGTGAACTCATGCACCAACTGGGCAAGCACCCCACCCTTGATCAACTCTTCCCGCATGATCGAAGCCCGAATCCGAAACCCCGCTCCTGCCCCTTGGATCACTACCGAATGCGACATCTGCGGCTGCCCAAACAACGCTGGCAGCCCGGCAAATCCCTCCCGCCCAATCAGCCCCACCTCAACCGACTCACCCTTCTCGGTCAGTGCATCCGTTGAGATAAGCCCACTCACCGGAAAGTAGAGAAACTCGATCGGCTGGTGCGGCAGCGAGAGCTGCATATTGATCGGAAGATCCACCGGAACGAAAAAGCGAGAGAGCGCCTGAAACTGCTCATCGGGCAGTTTCGACAGGATCAGGTTTCTGGGGCGAATGCTTCGCGCGGTAGGTGCAACGTCGGTTGTCAAACTTACTCATCCCTTACTGGAAATGTCCTACCTACCGGAAGATCGTTCTGCTCATATCAGGAGAAGCCCGTCGCGAAGCCGGTCTCTCTCTGCGTTCATTTCTGATGAACCTAACCCTACGCGTTTGCAGTGGGCTGAGTCTGTCGCGTATCACACACATCGGAACTTGTCAGGGCATTTTGATGAACCCGCATGTTTTTTAATCGCTGTCTCCCGGACCCGCCATGAATCTCCCGTCTTACCCACTCCGTGCAGTTCGAAGGGCCAAAGTTTAGAATAGGTTGCCAGTACACGCTCTTGCTCAAGAGCCGGAAGGTCTCCCGAACGCATGCACCGTTGGTCCCAGCTCTTCATCCCCACTCTCCGCGAAGCACCCGCCGACGCCGAAGTCGCCAGCCACAAGCTCCTGCTGCGCGCCGGCTATGTCCGCCAGCTCGGAGCAGGCATCTACTCCTACCTCTTCCTCGGCCACCGGTCCATCCATAAGATCGTCGGCATCATCCGCCAGGAGATGGACCGCATCGGCCAGGAGTTCCTCCTTCCCACCCTCAACCCTCGCGAGCTCTGGGAAGCCAGCGGACGCTGGGAGGGCATGGGCGAGAACATGTTCCACCTCAAGGACCGCAAAGGCGCCGAATTTTCCCTCGCCATGACCCACGAAGAGGTCATGACCGACATCGCCCGCAAGGAGCTCCGCAGCTACAAGCAGCTCCCGCAGATCTGGTACCAGATCCAGACCAAGTTCCGCGACGAGCCGCGCCCCAAGGCCGGTCTCCTCCGCGTCCGCCAGTTCATCATGAAGGACTCCTACTCCTTCGACATGGACGAGCCCGGCCTCGACGTCAGCTACAACAAGCACGACCAGGCTTACCGCGCCATCTTCACCCGCTGCGGCCTCGAGTTCGTCGCCGTCGAAGCCGACTCCGGAGCCATGGGTGGCTCGCAGTCCCAGGAGTTCATGGTCTACACCGAAGCCGGTGAAGACCTCATCGCCTCTTCCGCCTCCGGCTACGCCGCCAACCTCGAAAAAGCCACCAGCGTCCTCGAGCCCGTCGAAGATCTCACCCCCACCGCCGACGCCCCCGAGCTCATTCACACGCCCGGCCACAAGACCATTGACGAAGTCGGCGCCTTCCTCGACACCAAACCCCAGCACCAGATCAAGACCATGGCCTACATCGTCGAGCATCCCGCCTCCGACGAGAAGCAGATCAAGGTCGTCGGCAAAACGCGTCCGGTCGTCGTCTTCCTCCGTGGAGACCACTCCGTCAATGAGGCCAAGCTAGCCGCCCTCGCCGGTGGCGAACTCCGCCCCATGACTCCTGAAGAGCTCGAGGCCACCTTCAAGGCCCCCGCCGGCTATCTCGGGCCCATCGGCCTCGAAGCCGCTCCCCACCCCAAAAAGCCCGGCACCCTGATCCTCCTCGACAAAGCCCTCGAAGGCCGCCAGAACCTCATCGCCGGAGCCAACCAGGCCGAGTACCATCTCCGCAACGTGACCCCCATGCGCGACTTCAAGCCCACCCTCATCGCCGACATCCGCAACATCCTCGAAGGCGAGGGCGACCCCATCGGCCACCAGCCCCTGCGTCTCGGCAAGGCAGTCGAAATCGGACACATCTTCAAGCTCGGCAACCGCTACACCAAGATCATGGGTTCCACCGTCCTCAACAAGGAGGGTAAAGAGGTCGTCCCCATCATGGGCTGCTACGGCATCGGCGTCGAGCGCATCCTCACCGCCGCCATCGAAACCAGCGCCGCGAAGAACGGAGGCGACTCCTACGCGCTCCCAGCCTCCATCGCGCCCTTCGAAGTCGTCGTCACCGTCACCAACATCACCGACCCAACCCTCCTCGAAGCTGGAGAAAAGGTAGCCGCTGAGCTCACCGCCGCCGGTTTTGATGTGCTTCTTGATGACCGTGACGAACGAGCCGGAGTCAAATTCAAAGACGCGGACCTTATCGGCATCCCATACCGTATCAACATCGGCCGCGGAGTCGCCGAAGGCAAAATCGAGCTGCTCGACCGCCTTCTCAACCGCAACCTCGACCTCCCGCTAGAGGAGGCAGCCAAACATCTCGCCGCCGCCATGAAGACGTAAGCGGACATCCCGGTGCCCCACCTTCGGCGCCGCCTCATCGCGCCTAAGGCGGGTTACCCAGAAAGCTCGAATCACGCGTCGCCGTACCACCGGTATGTTCTGCTTAGAGGCACGGCCTCGGCCGTGCCATAAGCTCCCAGATTCAAACGCGGGGCCTTAGCCCCTGAGGTACGCCCTTGGCAGTCAAACTCAAGTACGGTCCAACCGCCAGGGCGAACCGCCGCGGCTTCTTTCGCGGCCTCGGACGCGGCGTCCTCCTCATCATCCTCGCCTGCCTCCTCATCTGCGTCGGCCTCTTCGCCTTCTACTACTCCAAGTACCAGAAGGTCGTCGACGACCGCTTCGCCTCCGGCCCCATCTTCGCCTCCGTCGCGCAGATCTACGCCGCTCCCCGCGAGATCCGCATCGGCCAGAAGCTCACCGTCGACTACATCGCCCGCAGCCTCCGCACCGCAGGCTACAACTCCAACGCCCAGCTCGGCTCCTTTGAAGTCAACGGCGACAACATCCTCATCAAGCCCGGCCCCGAGTCCTTCCACTCCACCGACGGCGCCACCATCAACACCTCTGGCGACACCGTCCAGACCATCACCGCCGAAAATGGCGTAGCCCTCCGCTCTTACGAGCTCGAACCCCTCCTCATCACCGCTCTCTCCGAAGACAAGGGCCGCGGCAAGCGCCGCCTCGTCACCTACAAAGAGATCCCCCCCCACCTCGTCCAGGCCGTCACCTCCATCGAAGACCGCCGCTTCTTCGAGCACTCCGGCATCAACTTCGTCCGCATCGCCAAGTGTGGCTTCGAAGATCTCGTCCAGCACCACATGACCTGCGGCGGCTCGACCCTCACGCAGCAGCTCGCCAAGAACTTCTTCCTCTCCCGCGACAAGGTCTTCACCCGCAAGATCAAGGAACTCTTCATCACCCTGCAGCTCGAAGCCCACTTCACCAAACAGCAGATCTTCGAGATGTACGCCAACGAGATCAACATCGGTCAGCGCGGCTCTTTCGCTATCAACGGCTTTGGAGAGGCCTCGCAGGCCTTCTTCGGCAAGCCCATTGGCCAGCTCGATCTCGCTCAGTGCGCCACCCTCGCCGGCCTCATCCAGAACCCCAACCGCCGCAACCCCTACCGCCACCCGGACCGCGCCCTCGAACGCCGCAACGTCGTCCTCGATTCCATGGTTGAAACCGGCTCCATCACCGCCGACGAAGCCTCCCGCGCCAAGGCCGAGCCTCTCCGCCTCGCGCCGCCCAACGTCGACGCCTCTGAAGCACCCTACTTCGTCGACCTCGTCCACGACCAGCTCGTCCAGCGTATCGGCGATCAGGATCTCTCCCACCAGAGCCTCCGTATCTACACCTCGCTCGACCCCGAACTCCAGCGCGTAGCCTCCGAAGCCGTCGAGATCGGCATGCGCCACGTCGACGACCTCGTCCGCGCCGAGGCAAAAAGACACTCCGGCCCCGTCAACTACCCGCAGGTCTCCCTCATCGCCCTCAATCCCCACACCGGCCAGATCCTGGCCCTCATCGGCGGCCGCAACTACGGCGTCTCGCAGCTCAATCACGGCAACGCCATGCGCCCCACCGGCTCCATCTTCAAGCCCTTCGTCTACGCCACCGCCTTCAACACCTCCCTGAACGGCACCTCGCTCGACGAGTCCGGCGTCTTCACCGCCGTCACCAAGATCAACGACGATTCCCAGGACTTCGTCTACGACGGCAAGTCCTACACCCCGGATAACTTCAAGCACGGCGAGTTCCCCGGCATGGTCACCGCCGCCGACGCCCTCGCCCACTCGCTCAACATCGCCACCATCGCCCTCGCGCAAAAGGTCGGCTACGGCAACGTCGCCGCCCTCGCCCGCACCGCCGGAATCACCGACGCCAAAGGCACCCCATCGGTTGCCATCGGCACCTACTCCGCCAGCCCCATCGACATGGCCGGTGCCTACACCGTCTTCGCCAACAACGGCGTCCACCTCAAGCCATGGGCACTCGCCAGCGTCCGCAACAACAACGGAGACATCGTCGCCGACTTCGCCCCCGAAGCCAAACAGGTCCTCGACCCCCGCGTCTCCTTCCTCACCCAGTCCCTTCTCGAAGGCGTCATCAACCGCGGCACCGCCTCCGCCGTCCGAGCCCAGGGCTTCAACGTCCCCGCCGCTGGCAAAACCGGAACCTCCCACGACGCCTGGTTCGCCGGCTACACCTCCAGCCTCCTCTGCATCATCTGGGTCGGCAACGACGACTACACCAACGTCAACCTAGAGGGAGCCAAAGCCGCCGCCCCTCTCTGGGCCGAGTTCATGACCCGCGCCATCAAGCTCCCCCAGTACTCCGACACCAAGCCCTTCACACCGCCCACGGGTGTAACCAACTACCGCCTCGACCGCGAAACCAATCTCCTCGCCGACTCAAGCTGCCCCAAGGACTACACCGTGGCCTTCCTCGACGGCACCGCCCCCCAATCCACCTGTAGCCGCATGACCCAGTCTCCCCAAAGCCTCATCCAGGACCTCTTCAACACCACGACTCCCCCACCACCACCCGTCCCCCGCTGATCCCGAAGCATTTGTCTTTTTGGCTGTCATTCCCGAAGGGAATCTGCGTCTGTCTTGTCTTCCTTCCCTCTCCACACCAGAGGGAGCCCCATCTTCGGCGCAGCAACACCGCGCCTAAGGTGGGAACGCAAGAAGCCCGGCAGTGCCCTCGTTCGTCCCGCCAATCAGCGCGTATAAACCCAAGCCCACCAGATCAACGGCAATTGCAGCGGCAGCCTGACCCAGAGCGCCCACCCCGGAACCGAAGCAAACCTCTCCGGATGCATCGCCATCTCCAGATTCGCCGGCCAGACAGCAATCAGCAGAGCCACCAACCCCCACGCAGCCATCTTCCGCGTCGTCGGCACCATCACCCCGACTCCACCTAGAATCTCCGCCACCCCGCTCACATACACCAGCAAAACCGGCCCCGGGAGCATCGGAGGCATGATGCTCGCATAGACCTTCGGCAGCACAAAGTGCATCACCCCCGCCACCACGAACAGCACTCCGAACAAATACCGCCCCATCACCACCTCAAAAGAAAATCGGCGGCAGGCCAGAGCCCACCGCCGATCGTTACAACACTCTACCGCAAACTACTTGGTCGCATCCCTGTGATTCCTCACGAAATCATGCGAAGCGATGATGTGCCTCTGCTGCTCGGTAAGAAGCGTACGCACGGTGGCCGGAAGCTCCTGCTCGAGCGCATCCTGGTAGGTCTTCTTGGCGACATCCTCACCCTGCTCCGCCGTAGCCAGAAGTTCGTGATCGCTAACCCCAACCTTGGCCTTCAGGTCGCCCCAAACGCGGTGCAGCGAGCCGGAGGCCGTACCTTCATTCTTGATGTCATGAACGCCATCCCGGTGCAACTCGCTCTCGAGCTCGCCGCGGAACTGCGCGCGCTTCAGGCTCTCGGCGAGGAAGTACCGCTTGAGCTGCTCATCCTTGATGTGCTCGCCGATCTGCGCAAAACCCTTCTGCCCGTCGGAGAGATTGTCGATAACTTCCTTCAAAACACTTTCCACTTCCTTCAGCGTATCCGATGCGTTTGCCATGTGCAGTACCCCGTTTTCCTGGTTAGATTACGAAACTCGAACTGAACTCATCGTCCTCAGCAACGTGCGATTGGAGCAGGGTCCCCCGGTTGCTGGCCCTTCGCCATTACCGGAGACAAGCGGGAGAAAGGGCTAAAATCCCGTTCCCCTGCCAATCGGTGCCAAGGTCCGCTCGCGACTGCCGAGCGGCGAGTATGCACTACTAGATGCCCCGTTCTCGCCCGGGTTTGCATCCTGATTCCACGTTTTACTCTTTTGCCTTTCCTTCCCCGTCCCGCGTCATAATCGAGGATACTCAGGCATCTTTCCGCCCGAAAACAAGCAACACCGGCAAGGGACCCATACGACCATGAAGCCACTCCGACTCGATTCGACGCCAACCCGCAATCGTCGCCTCAACGAGATCCTCGGCATGATCGTCCTCGTCTCCGCCGGCCTCCTCCTGCTCGCCCTCATCAGCTACACCCCATCCGACCCCTCCTTCAACACCGCCGGCGGATACGCCACCGGTCGCCCCGCCCGCAACTGGACCGGCATGGTCGGAGCCTTTGCCTCCGACGCCCTCCTCCAGACCATCGGCATCGCCGTCTTCTTCCTCCCTCTCGTCATGATCCGCCTCGGCATCTGCTGGCTTCGGTCCAAGCCCGCCGGCTCCCCCGCCGCGAAGAACCTCGGTCTAGTCCTCTGGCTCATCGCCGCCCCCGCCGCCATCGCCCTCCTGCCCAGTCACCTCCTCTGGCGCAGCGCGCTCCCCATCGAAGGCGCATTCGGCCGCATCGTCTCCGACGCCATGATCCACTTCCTCAACCTTCCCGGCGCCACCATCGTCCTCGCTCTCATGGTCGCCGTCTCCCTCTACCTCGCGACTACCTTCACCTTCTCCACCGCCCGCGAGTGGGCCACCACCCGCTTCGGCTTCCTCGCCACCATGCGCGAGCGCCTCGAAGCCCGCCGCCAGCGACGCGCCAGCCGCGAAGCCCTAGACGACGCCGCCAGCGGCTTCGAGAGCAAGCGCGAACTCGCCGCCCGCAAGCTCCGCCGCGAAAACGAGCGCGACTACCCCGCACCCGTCGCCGTCACCCCCGAAGGCCTGCCCATCGTCCCCGAGCCCACCACCCTCCTCGGCGGTCTCTTCGGCTGGCTAACGTCACGCCGCAAACACAAGAACGACCTCGGCGTCGCCCCCCCCTCAGCGGATCCGGAACCCGCCTTCGAACGCATCTCCCCCAGCCTCTTCAGCAACCAGCCCCGCACCAACGTCGACGCCCCACCCGTCACTCCCCTCTCCACCGCCGCCGCGGCCGCCGCCCCCTACGCCGACGCCCTCGCCGCCGCCTCTCGCCCGATCGAACCCGCCGCCTTCCCCGACACCTTCCACGAGGGCGGACGCGACGTCTTCGCCACCCCCATCTCCCGCCGCACCCACGAGGACGACGAAGACGACTTCTTCGCCAACGCCCGCCCCCTCCCCATCCCCAACGTCAACGAGATCCCATCACAGTCCCGCCCCCGCCCCACGCTAGTCCCCAAAGCCGCCCCTGCCGCCGCACGCACCGAGACCCCCCAACCCATACCTCCGCCCCTCCCCCAGGCCCCCGAGCCCATCTCCTTCGGCCGCCGCGCCGACGCCGACGTCAAGGCCGTAGCCATCACCCCCAAGTCCATCCGAGGCTACAAACTCCCCCCATCCTCCCTCCTCTTCCACTCCGAAGAGCAGTCCCAGGTCCGCGAAGAAGCCCTCCGCGAAGAGGCCCGCACCCTCGTCGAAAAGTGTGCCGAGTTCGGCGTCGACGGCACCGTCACCCAGATCAACCCCGGCCCCGTCGTCACCACCTTCGAGTTCCGCCCCGACGCCGGCGTCAAGTACTCCCGCGTCACCGGCCTCGCCGACGACCTCTGCCTCGCCATGGCCGCCGAGTCCATCCTCATCGAGCGCATGGCCGGCAAATCCACCGTAGGCATCCAGGTCCCCAACCACGACCGCGAAACCATCTGGCTCCGCGACGTAGTCGAGTGCGAGTCGTTCGTAAAGAGCAAAAGCAAATTAGCCATTGCTCTAGGAAAGGACATCAACGGAGCCATCGTCACGGCGGACCTCGCCGCCATGCCTCACGTCCTCATCGCCGGATCCACCGGCTCCGGAAAATCCGTGGCCATCAACGCCATGATCATGTCCGTCCTCTACAAGTCCACCCCCGAGCAGGTCCGCATGATCCTCGTCGACCCCAAGCGCGTCGAGCTCGGCATGTACGAGGGCATCCCCCACCTCTTCACCCCCATCATCACCGAGGCCAAGCTCGCAGCGAACGCGTTGCGAAACGCGGTCAGGGAGATGGAACGCCGCCTCAAGCTACTCGCCGCCAACCACGTCCGCAACATCGACCAGTTCAACAAGCTCTTCGACAACGGCTCCGAGTACCTCTTCGAGGACGTCAACCAGGAGCCCCTGCCCTACATCATGATCATCATCGACGAGCTCGCCGACCTCATGATGCTCGACCGCTCCAACGTCGAAGAGTCCATCACCCGCCTCGCCCAGATGGCCCGCGCCGTCGGCATCCATCTCGTCCTCGCCACCCAGCGCCCCTCCGTCGACGTCATCACCGGCCTCATCAAGGCCAACGTCCCCACCCGCATGAGCTTCCGCCTCGCCACCAAGACCGACTCCCGCACCATCATCGACTCGAACGGAGCCGAATCCCTCCTCGGCCGCGGCGACATGCTCTTCCTCCCCCCCGGCACCAGCCGCCTCCAGCGCGTCCACGCCCCCTTTGTAACTGAAAAAGAAATCGCCGCAGTTACAGAATTCTGGCGCGCCCAGGGCGAAGCCGAGTACGTCGAAGGCTTCCTCGAAGGCCCCAAAGACGAGAAGGACGGAGCCGAAGGCAGCGACCCGTCCGCCGACGACAACGACCCCATGTACGACGACGCAGTCCGCCTAGTCTTCGAGTTCCAAAAGGCCAGCACCAGCCTCTTACAACGCCGCCTACGAATAGGCTACGGCCGCGCCGCCCACCTCATCGACCTCATGCACCGCGACGGCCTGGTAGGCCCCCCCGACGGCAGCAAGCCGAGAGAAATTTTGAAGACCGCAAACTGGATCAGCGAAGTGGAACCAATCTCCCGTTGATATCCATCAACTCGAGCCAACAACCGTCTAGCATTTCATTTTTAAAAAGCACACACCGCATCTACTTATTAACGATGCGGCGTCATCTCTGCGCCTCGGTTGTTAGACAGTTCAAGAGAGAAGTTTGAGTCTTCTGACATCTTTGAGTCCGCGTAGAACCCTTAGTGCTAAGCCATTGGCCAAACAAAGTGATTGACCGTGGGTTCAGGGTATGGCACACTTCTGCCGTAATATTTTGACAGCCTAAAGAACGCCCGAATAGCCATCTGACCGCTGGCGAGAAGGCGTTTTCATTTCACTCATTCGCTTTTGTGTGTCTGTGTCGATCAAACCGGACTTCGGCAGATTTCTGGCAGGTGCTGACTCGTGGACATTGACCCTATGATCGCCGCGCGAAGTCTTGTTCTCTCATCAATCGGCCAGATGTAAGTGACAAAGTACCATCATGCACCCGAAGTTCTTACCGACCGCAATCAAGGAAGGTCTTTACATGCCTGAAGAAGGGAAGACCGACAGCACCGGCCCAACACTCATAAGCATCTGTATCGCGATCGCCTTACTCTTCGTGTTCAGCTTTATCACCAGATCGATTATCACCCTTTTTGGCTCGAGCACTCTCTCGCTGCTTCTCATCGTCGCGTTAGGACTTGCCTCCGGTTACGGGGCGACGGCGATCGGCGCGAAAGTAAATCCCTCTGCATCTTTGGCTGCTATCAAATTTAGCTTGATCGCCATCGTCGTCCTACTCCTGCTTATTGATATCAGCACCATGGGTCCCATACCGCTAGTTGGCCAGATATGCACAGTAGTTGGAGTCGCTCTAGCCAAACGCACGTCCTAAAGGCAAACGCCATTTCAATCCTGGCATACGAGAGACAGATGCTCACCAGACAAAGTAGCCCTACATCTAAGGCCGGGCTGCCCCACCTTCGGCACATCATCATCGTGCCTAAGGTGGGCCGCACCATCCGCAAGCGCTAAAAGCTCGAAGTCCTCGGCTACCTCGTCATGCCCGAGCACGTCCACTTACTCCTAAGTGAACCTGAACACGAGCCCCTCGCCAAAGCGCTCCAAGCCCTGAAACTCTCCGTCTCCAAACTTTCCCACCAAAGACCCTTCTGGCAAATCCGCTACTACGACCACAACATCCGCACCCGCAACAAGAGTCGAGAAGCTCCATTACATGCACCAAAACCCAGTAGTCCGAGGCCTAGTCGAAAGCGCCGAGCAATGGCCCTGGTCCACCCACCGCCACTATCACCTGCACGAACCCACCCCAGTGCAAATCACCCACCCATAACCCAATCCAAACCCAAAGAACTGGGTGCCCACCTTCGACACAGCTTCATCGTGTCTAAGGTGGGTTGGAGCGCCGACCGCGTGCGAGCGGACACAATACCTCCCACTCCTATACGACGGTCCCCGTTGAACTCCATCATCAACCCACTCACCCGCGCCGAGTCCCCCGCATCCAGCACCGCCTCCCCACAAGCCGGACAGAACTCCCCCACCACACCCCCACCACACCCGAAATCACCGTGCTCTCACCCCTGTAGGTGTAAGGCATCTCCCGAGTCTTCCGCACCAGATCCGCTTCCCCACAAACCGGACATCTCATCGTCACAACTCCTGAACACCGTACCGCTAACCAGCTTATCCACACAACGCCCCACATCCTATCCACACTTTTCGCCCAAAAATCCCGCGCAAAATTACGTTTTCGCCCTAAGCCAGCCCCCACAAAACCAGCCTCACCCGAGAAAACCGCCAAAACTCACCACAAACCCCTAAAATCGCAGGTAAAAGCCGAGCCGCCTTTTTAGGCACCAAAATTGGTCCAACCACAAGACGTCAGGCCGCGCGGCGACAACGGCAAGAACGAACAACACGAAAGGTGTAATGCTCCCCAACCTGCTGCGTCTATAAGGCTACAACCGCGCTACAACGCGGCCACGAAAAGGAGAATCAAAATGACCAAGTGCTGTGACTGTCCCTGCGGCCCCCTCTGCACCTGCCTCCTCTGCACCTGCAAAACCACCAGTTAAATTCAAAACCCGGGGGAGCCAATCCCCCGGACCCACCCTCATGCCCGAAACCTCCCTCACCACCATCCTCGACCACCGCCGCCAGTTCCTGGCCTTCGTCCAGCGCCGTGTCCCCGACCCCGCCATCGCCGAGGACATCCTCCAGGCCGCCTACCTCCGCGCCCTCCGTCACGAAGCCGACCTAGACCGCAACGAGTCCGTCGTAGCCTGGTTCTACCGCGTCCTGCGCAACGCCGTCATCGACTTCTACCGCCGCCGCTCCACCGAAAACAAGGCCCTCCAGGCCTGGGGACGCGATCTCGAAACCTCCGTCACCCCCACACCAGAGGCCGAGAACGAACTCTGCGCCTGCCTCACCATCGTCCTGGACCTGATCCGCCCAGCCTACGCCGAACTTCTCCGCGCCGTAGACCTCGCCGGCCAGCCGCTCCAGGCCTTCGCCCACACCCAGAACATCTCCGCCTCGAACGCCGCCGTCCGCGCCCACCGCGCCCGCGCCGCCCTCCGCCGCCAACTCATCAAGACTTGCGGCGCCTGTGCAAGGCACGCCTGCATCCAGTGCACCTGCCGCGCAATGAGCTGAGAAGTAGGGCAGTCCCTTAGCTCACCACCTCAAACGGCCGCATCATGTCGTTCGCCTCATGCTCCAGAATGTGGCAGTGGTAAAGGTACTTCCCCGTATACCCCTCGAATCGGATCAGCACTCGCGTAATCACCCCCGCGCTGCACTGCACGACATCTTTCCACCCCGCTTCCCAGGCCTCCGGCTTCACCGCAGGCGCGGTAAACTTCAGCTCCTTGTGCATGATGTACTCGAACGTATCGAACGTCCGCCGATCGAGGATCTGGAAGCGGACAAGGTGCAGATGCATCGGGTGCACATCCTCCGTCAGGTTCACGAACTCCCAGATCTCCGTCGTATTCAGCCGCGGCGTCTCCGTCACAGGCTCATGCCAGTGCATCCGATTCAGCAGCATCACCATCGAGTTCCCCACCTTGTCGCGATACTCGTTCAGCGTCACCGTCCGCGTCTTCACCGCCGACGACTCCTGCAGCCGATCCATCTTCCGCAGCACCGCCGGAACACTCCCCGCCTCCGTGGTCGGACCACCCACCCGAAACTCCATCACCTCCAGCGCCCCATTCCGCAGGTAGACCTTTTTCCCCGCCGCCCCGGAGAAGTCCACCAGCACATCCACTCGTTCCCCCGGCGCAAACGTCACCACCTTCATCTCCGCCGGAGCCTCGAGCATGCCTTGGTCCCCGCCAATCACTCTTAGCGGCATCGCCACCGTTCCCCGGCCCGTCTCCGCCACCGACAACCGAAAAAACCGGCTGTTCGCCACATTCACCATCCGAAACCGGTACAGCCGCGGCTCAATCTCGAAGTAGGGTCGGATCTTCCCATTGATCAGGATCGCGTCCCCGGCGAACTCCGACACCCACGGATGCTCCGGATCCCCCGAAGTCGGATAAAAGAATTGCCCATCGTTCGAGAAGTCCCGATCATAGAAAATCAGCGGAACCTCATACTTCCCCGAAGGCAGCCCAAGCCGATCCTCCGCCTCATCCCGGATCAGAAACATCCCAAACAAGCCCGCATACACATTCAACCGGCTCAACCCCATCGCATGATCGTGATACCAAAGCGCCGTCGCATCCTGCTTCAGCGGATAGTGACACGTCAAACTCTTCCCCGGCGCAAACCAGTCGTCGGGATACCCGTCATCCTTCCTCGGAACCCGCGCCCCATGCACATGCGCAATCGCCCTCACCTCCGGCAACTCCCGCCCGCACCCATGCAGCGAGTGGTCTACCGGTAGAAAATGCGTCGCCGGCAGATCGTTCACCCACTCAATCTCGATCGGCTGATGCGCCCGCGCCTCGATCAGCGGAGCCAGCGCCGTATCCCCATAGCTCCACATCCGCGTCGGCGGCAGGTCCCGATGCACCGGCACGTGGATCTCCCGCATCCGTATCTGGAGCTTCTTCGTCCCCTTCGCCGAGTGCACCAGCGGCGCCTTTTCCGGTAGAGGCAGCGCGTCCACAAACGGTGGCAACTCCAGCACATGCAGCATCGGCTTCGCGGGAGTAGCCCACACCGGCTTCATCATCGGCTCCTGCATGGCATGCGGCCTCTCTCCAAAAAGAGCCGCTCCCGGCCTTGCCATCAACCCAAAGGCCGAAGCCTGCTGAAGAAACGCACGTCGTGACTTGGACAACCGGAAACCTCCATAAAACAAAGCACGCACCCCGCGAAGGGTGCGTGCATCAAGGGTAAAGCGGTGATGTGACTATCCTGTAAAGAGCTAGTTGCCGCTCGTCACAAGTCCCGTCTTTGGATCGAGCACAACGACATTCGGGTTCGGCGCCACATTGTTGGTGAAGTCGAACATCCCCGTCAGCGGCCCGGCGATGCTATCGAACGACCCGCCGCCAAGCCTCTGGCTGGATACGAACGTGTCCTCGATAAACCGCGTGATCGAACTCTGATCCGTCACCGTCGAGTCAACCGAGTTCTTCTTCGCCCACGGCGAGAGCACCATCAGCGGCATTCTCGTTCCGTAGCCGCAGCGTCCCTGCGCATGCAGCACCACGCCGTCGACGCCCGGCAGAGCCGTCGTCGAACTCGCCGTCGCGCTGCTGCAGACTCCAGCGCTCACCAGCGCGTCCTGCGCCGACTGCGAACCGTTGACAATGTTGATCATGTGGTCATACCACCCGTCAGAATCGTCGTACGCAAGAATAATCGCGGTATTAGGCCAGAACGACGACTTCTCGATCGCGTTCACCATAGTCACAACGAACGCCTGCTCATCGATCGGATCCGAGTAGCCCGCATGCGCATCCTGGAATCCAGGAGCCTTCAGGAAGCTCACCGCTGGAAGGTTACCCGCCGCGAGCGCGTCCGTGAAGTCATGCGTATCGTACTGGTGGTTCGCAGCATCCGCGTTCGTGCCAATCGCCGCAGCCGAAGTCGGCCGAACATGAGTTAGATTCGCCGTGCTCGCGTAGTACTGGAAAGGCTCATGGTGCGGAATGTAATCCGCTTTCTTCGTGGTAGTCACGGCAGAAGTGGTGGTCCGACCACATCCTGTCGAACCATCCGCATTGGTCACCGTCAGGTCAAACCCACCCTCAAAGAAGCCCCACGAGACATTGGCCGCGCTCAGCAGGTCGCCGACGTTCCGCCCCGTCATGTGCACGCTCGCACTCGCGCTCGAGCAGACGTCACCTGTAGGATCCGAGTCGCTGACCAGCGTGAGCCCGGTCGCCGTACCGTCTGAAACCACGTCAGCAGCCGACCCTATGTCATTGATCACGCCGTTCGTCTGCCCCGAAACTAGGTTGATCGCGCCAGGCGTCGAAGGCCCGAAGGTCGTCGAGAACGAATGATCGTTCAACGCATAGTGCTGTGCATAGTTCCAGAGCCCCGTTACCGTGTTGCCGTCGTAGTAGCCCATCGTCAGCCCGTTGGTCGCCGCGATCGCCGAAGCGCCCGTGGCCTTGGCAAGCGCCGCGCTATCTGGCGTTCCAACGGAAAGCGGAAACTTATCCATCGCGCCGTTGTTGAACGCCGCCTGCTCCGGACCGTAGTTGTGATCCTGATCGGCCGTAGCTGCCTGGCTCACATCGAGCCGGAATGGGTTGGTTGCCGCCGCCCCATTTGCCGTCTGCGTGCTGTTCGGGTTTGCCGTCAGCAGAGTCCCGCTGAGTCCCGCCGGGGTCGGTGTGCCCGAAGCCGCTGTGAACGCATTCTCGCCAGCCGGATTCGTCGCCGTCGGGTAAGTCGCGAAGTAGTGATCGAACGAGATGTTTTCGCCGAAGATCACCACAACATGCTTGATCACCTGGCTGCTCGTCACCGGGGTAAGTGTAGCGGCCGGTGGCGTCGTCGTTGTGGTGGTGGTCGTGGATGTTCCGGAACTGCAACCACTCAATACGAGTGCCGCTGACAGGGACAGGGCGATGTACTTGCGCATCTTCGAAGCCTCAGGGAATAGATGGTCGGACCTCGCTATTCCTACGCCGCGTCTGTGAACACGAATTGAACGTTTCGTGAATCCCTCGAAACGGTCAGCTGTCTAAGTGCCCACACGCCGCCAGCTTCGCAGACCAACTGTTCCAAATACCCCGAGACCCACGAGCAAAACCACCCAGATCACCTCCGGATGTCGCTCCAGGAATCCTCTGCTGTCTATCCTGGCTCTAAATCCGGAATTCAGCTTCTCCGGGCCGAGCGTCGCCACCCTGGTCCCGGATAATGAAGGCCCCATGCCATACACAGGGGCCGACAGTCCCTCATCGCCGTACATCAGGATCGCCTCGTTCGCTCCTGGGGGAACCTCGAAACAAACTCGTCTCTCCCGCATCTCCAGCGCCACCGACGAAACCGGCAGCGGCGCTTGATCTGCGTTATCAATCGCCACCTCGACGGTCGCGTCCCCCTGCAGATTCGCCCCCAGGCTCGCCGGAATCCCCATCTCCTCCTTCCGCATCGCCCCCAGCCTCACCCGCATCACGGTGCCCTCAATCGTCTCCGCCAGCCCCCCCGAATCATCTCCCCGCGCCGTGACCTTGATTCTCCGGCTGAAGTTCTCCTTGAAAGCATCCTTGACTCGCACCACCACTCTCTCCACCGGAACCCGCGCCGGCACTCGAAACACCGCCACAGACTCCGTCCCCCGCGCCGCCGACTCCGTCGCCACCGGCGCATATACCGTCTGTGCCTCTCTACTCGGTGGAACCTCCGCCCCCCGAACTTTTGGCATCTCTCCCTGCCCACGCAACACCACGCGCAGATATCGAAACCGGCTCTCCTGCAGCGCAAGCGTCGTATCTCTCGAGAGTCTCTTGGACGACATATCGAAAAGGACGAAACTCCCCAGCGCTGTTCGCTCCAGTGACTTAGGATCATCCATTCCCGAAACGGAAGCGGTCGCTCGAAAGTCTTTTCCGTCGAGGTTGAGTACGACATCCGTATAGGCCCTGTCCCGCATCTCAAGGTCGAATGAGACCTCCCCGGGCCGTTCGATCTCATCAAAGACTTTCGCTTCATCCCCCTCTGGCTGCGCAGCTTGGCTCAGGGTGATTGTGTACGGAAGTTCCTGCCTGCCGATATACACACGAAGATCTTTCAAGGAGGGCGCGGCATGCGCGAACACAGCAGCATCCAGCTCGGCACACACCGGCCCCGCGCCAGTCACCGCCACAGCCCGCTCCCAACGCATGAACCTCGAATCCGATACGCCACCCGCGCCCGACACGCTGCCTGTCTGCAGGAGTACCAGCGCGAGCAGCAAAGAGCCAGCCGTCATTCCCGCTCCCTCATCGCTCGCCACCGGTCCTCATGCCGACTACTTTACCGTCTTTGCTACCCCGCCGGCACAATCGCCGCCTGCTGGTAATCTGGGAGTTACAGATGGGAACAGAGATGAGCGCACCAGAGACCCCAAAGCGCATTCTCATCATCGACGACGATGAACTGAGCCGCGACGTGCTCACCCTTCTGCTTGAAGCGCAGGGATACCTCGTCGACTCTGCCATCAGCGGCGATCATGCCATCGAGCACGCGGTCCTCCCGGCTCCTGACCTCATCCTCACCGACTTCCAGATGCCCGGACTTGCTGGCAATCCGCTCGCCGCGCGCCTCCGCGGAGCATATGGAGTAACTCCGCGTTTGTATGCCATGAGCGCCACCCGCCCATCCCCTGCGGAGATCGACGCCTACGACGGCTTTATCCTCAAGCCCTTCTCGCCCGAAGAATTGGAGGAAACGCTGCAGTCCGGCAAGTTGAAGAGTGACCCTTCCTCCGCAAACACCAACGAAGAGAGTTCTTCTCCTGCACTCAACGAGGAGATCTTCTCCAAACTTCACGACTTCATGTCAACATCCGAGGTTCTGCAGATGTACACCTTCTGTCTGCAGGACGCGTACAGCCGCCTCGAACGCATGAGGACATACGAGCGCGATCACAATGAGACCCTCTACCGGCGCGAAGCTCACAACATCAAAGGAGGTTGCGGCATGCTTGGCGCAACCGAGTTGCGAGAGATCGCCGGCACAATGGAAACCCTGGGTATCGCAGATGGTACCACCGAAAAGAACTCCCTTCGAGAGCAATTTCTAGCCGCGAGCGAACGCCTTGAGCGTATCCTGAAGGCTCGTGCAGGCAGCCCCTCGATTGCGTAGTGTATAGTTCGGGAACCTTTGGAGACGGAAGGCCATGAGAGAAGTCATCAAGAGGTCCACCGCGCCGGTCGCGACAGCCGGCACCATTCGCATCGTCGTCGCGGACGATCACCCTGTCGTCCGCTTCGGCGTCAAAAACATGCTCCTCAACGAACCCGGCTTCGAAGTCGTTGGTGAAGCCGAGGACGGCGACGTAGCCATCACTCAAGTTCTCGATCTCGAGCCGGACATCCTCCTGCTCGACCTCCAGATGCCGCGCCTCCCCGGCCTCGAAGCCATGCGCGCCATCATGAACCGCTCGCCGCGTGTCAAGATCATCCTGCTCACCAGTACCATTACCACCCAGCAGATCATCGAGGCGCTCCAGATCGGAGCCCGCGGCATCGTCCTCAAGGACTCCGTGGCCGGAGATCTCTCACAGGCTCTTCGCGCCGTCCTCCAAGGTGATTATTGGATCGGTGGCGAGCGCGTCGCCAACCTTCTCACAGCCCTGCACGAGCTTATGAAGAAGGCAGCCGCCGTCCCCGAGCGCAAGACCTACGGCCTCACCCCGCGCGAGCTCGAGGTCGTTACCTGCATCGTCGAAGGCTGCAGCAATAAGGACATCGCAAAGCAGTACACCATCTCGGAAGAGACCGTGAAGCGCCATCTCTCGAACGTCTTTGATAAGACTGGCGTCTCCACCCGTCTCGAACTCGCGCTCTTCGCCATCTCCCACAAACTCGTCGATCCCGACGCGTAACCTCGCTTCCCTCGATAACGCCGCTGCCGCAGACTCATCCGGCAGCGGCGTTATCATTGGGGTATGACGGATTTTGCGCGTTCCCGTGTCTCTGAACCACAGGTCTTTGACGTCCTCGTAATCGGCGCTGGCCCCACCGGCCTCGCCTGCGCCATCGAGGCCCAGCGCGCCGGTCTCAAGGCGGTCCTCGTCGACAAGGGATGTCTCTGCAACTCCCTCTTCCATTACCCCGCCCACATGACCTTCTTCACCACCCCGGAGCTCCTCGAGATCGGCGACATGCCTTTCTCGAGCCCGAACCAGAAGCCCACCCGCTCCGAAGCCCTCGAGTACTACCGCAAGGTAGCCGAGCACTACGCCCTCGACATCCGCCAGTACGAAACCGTCGACAAGGTCACTGGCTCCGACGGCGACTTCACCGCCCACACCACCGACCGCTTCGGACGCTCCGTCCACCATCGCGCCCGCAAGTTAGTGATCGCCACCGGCTACTACGATCTGCCGAACTACCTCGACATCCCCGGCGAAGACCTCAACAAGGTACACCACTACTACAACGAGCCTCACCCCTACTACGGCCTCAATGTATTAGTGATCGGAGGCAAGAACTCCGCCGCTATCGCCGCCCTGGACCTCTGGCGCCACGGCGCGAAAGTAACCCTCGTGCATCGCGGCGAAGCCATGCACCGCCACGTCAAGTACTGGATCCTCCCCGACATCAACAACCGCGTCAAGAATGGCGAAGTCAAAGCCTACTACCGGAGCACAGTAGCTGAGATCAGTGAAGATGCCGTCTCCCTGGACACCCCCGAAGGCCCCGTCACCATCCCCAACGACTTCGTCTTCGCCCTCACCGGCTATCACCCCGACTTCACCTTCATCG
This sequence comes from Granulicella sibirica, assembly GCF_004115155.1. Taxonomy (NCBI): domain Bacteria; kingdom Pseudomonadati; phylum Acidobacteriota; class Terriglobia; order Terriglobales; family Acidobacteriaceae; genus Granulicella; species Granulicella sibirica. Next base: position 1,027,292 of record NZ_RDSM01000003.1, on the reverse strand, counting down.
AGCGCCTCGGCGTCCAACTCGACGCCACCAATGACCGCTGCCCCGTCTGCGACCCCGTCAGTTTAGAAAGCAACGTCCCCGGTATCTATTTAGCAGGCGTCATCGTAGCCGGCGAGCGCACCAACGAGATCTTCATCGAAAACGGCCGCTTCCACGGCAAACAAATCGCCGATGACCTGTCCGCCAAGCTACGCGAGCCCGTCACAACCTAGCCTACCGCCCCCGCAAGCTACTCCACCCAGACTCTCTGAATGAACTGCAGCGGATCGAGCTTCGGAACCACTCACGATTAGGCAGAAACGGGGTGCAATAGCCAGATCAGAAGTCCGGCACACGCCGGGCATCATATCCCTGCTTTGGATCGCGCATCGCGGAGTGCGTTTGCCGCGGATTCCGGGGTGATGTCGCGCTGCGGAGATCCCAAGAGTTCGTAGCCCACCATGAACTTGCGGATCGTGGCGGAGCGTAGAAGTGGCGGATAGAAGTGCATGTGGAAGAGCCACTCAGGGTGCTCTTCTCCGTCGGTAGGCTTGGGGTGGAGGCCCATGGAGTAAGGGAACGATGTGTCGAAGACCTGGTCGTAGGTCGCGGTGACGATCTTGAGCATCTCGGCGAGGTCGTCGCGCTCGGCGGGCGTGAGCTCCTCGAGCGAGGCAGCGTGCCGCATCGGAAGAATCATCGTCTCGAACGGCCAAACGGCCCAGAAAGGCACGAGGGCTACGAAGGAGGCGTTCTTTGCGATGATGCGCTCGTCGACGGCCAGTTCCATGTCGCGGTAGGCGTCGAGGAGGGAGACGCCGTGCTCGGCGAGATAGGCCTTTTGGGCTCCGAGTTCGGCGACGATCTCGTTCGGGATCGAGCGGGTTGCCCAGATCTGGCCGTGCGGATGGGGATTGCTGGCACCCATCATGGCTCCTCGGTTCTCGAAGACCTGCACATAGCTGATGTCTTCGCGAGCCCCAAGCTCAAGAGTCTGCTCATTCCAGACATCGACGACAGCGCGGATGTCAGCAAGCTCCATCTTCGCGAGCGTAAGGTCATGACGCGGAGAGAAGCAGATGACGCGGCAGATGCCGCTCTCGCCCTGCATGACGAGGAGGCCTTTGCCGTCCTCGTCGTGGAGCGTGGAGGGGACGTCGGGCTTGAGTGCGGCGTAGTCGTTGGTGAAGACGTAGGTGCTGGTGTAGACGGGGGTGTGCTCGCCTCCGGCGCGTGGGTTTCCTGGGCAGAGGTAGCAGGCGGGGTCGTACTGGAGAGTGGCGGGGGCGGCGGTGGTCTCGGTCTGCCCCTGCCATGGTCGCTGGGTGCGCTGGGGGGAGACGAGGACCCACTCGCGCTTGAGCGGATTGTAACGGCGATGCGGAGTGGTAGCGAAGATCGGATTCACTTGGCCACCGCCTTGGCTTCCAGCGCGAGGGCGCCGTCGGAGGCTTCGCAGACGAAACAGTCAGCTTCGATCCCGGTCGCAAGCTTGTACTCGCGCTTGAGGGTTTCGACGAATGTGTCGGCATGTTCGATCTCGACGACATTGACGGTGCATCCGCCGAAGCCTCCGCCGGTGATGCGGGCTCCGAAACAACCAGCTTGCTTGATCGCGATTTCGACGAGAGTGTCGACCTCGGAGCAGCTTGCCTCGAAGTCGTCGCGGAAGCTCTTGTGGGCCTCGATCATGAGATTGCCGAAGCCCTTGATGTCACCGTCGTTGAGAGCCTTGCGCGCGGCGAGGACGCGGGCGTTTTCGGTGACGACGTGACGACATCGCTTGAAGACCGCCTGACCCATCTCGGTGGCGCAGGCATCGAGATCTTCGACGGTGGCGTCGCGAAGGCTGTCGATACCACGAAGTTTGCGGAGAATTGCCTGACCAGCCTCGACCTCGTCCCGTCGTCCTCCGTACTCGCCAGTAGCGACCTGATGCTTGACCATGGAGTTGCAGATGACGACGCGAACGCCTTGCGGCAGCGGGAGAAGTTCGTACTCGAGCGAACGGCAGTCGAGCAGCATGGCGCGATCGGCTACGCCTCCCGCGACGACGAACTGGTCCATGATTCCGCTCTTGGCTCCGACGAACTCGTTTTCGGCGCGACGCGCGGCGACCGCGATCTCCTTGAGGGGCATGGTCTGGCCCGCGAAGCCGAGGAGCGCGATTGCGGTGGCTACCTCGATCGAGGCGGAAGAACTGAGACCGGCTCCGACAGGAACGTCGCCGTGGAGACGGAGATTGAAGCCGGAGAAGGTGTAACCAGCCTGCATCAGGCTCCAGAGGACGCCTACGGGGTAGTCGCTCCAATGGCCGCGCGGGTTTCGCCCGAGAGTGACGATGGGAACTTCGATGGTTTCGTTGAAGTTCGCGGAGTAGAAGGAGGCGATGCCGTCGGGGCGCGGCTCGATGGTGCCTACGGTGTGGAAGCCGATCGCCATGGGCATGACAAGGCCGCCGGTGTAGTCCGTGTGTTCCCCGATGAGATTGACCCGTGCCGGGGCCGCGTATTCGCGTGCTCCCGCTTTGTTCGTTGTGTCCGCCATCCGTAGCTATCCTCGATCCCCAGATATCGTAACGCACTCGAGGCAAACGGTTACATATGGTGATTTTGCGGAGGCGGAAGGCTAGTGGCGACGGTGGGTGGCCCCGGAGGCCTCGAGGCGGGCTATGCGGTGAACTTCGCTGCCGGCCAGCAGAAAAGCGCCGACGCCGTAGTTGTAGCTGGCGGTTGGGCGGAACGGGGCGGGTTCGGCTCCAGTCTGCTGGATGCAACCGAGGCGGCCGTCGGCGTAGATGCGCTGGAGCATGCCGTGCCATGCACGTTCGACGACGGGGCGGTAGGTGCGGCTGTCGAGGATGCCCTCGTTGATCCCCCAGGCGAGAGCGTAGGTGAAGAGAGCGGAGCCGGAGATCTCGGGGAGGTCGTAGTGGTCCTGATCGAGGAGACCGGCGCGCCAGAGGCCGTCTGCGCCCTGGAGTTGGGCTATGCGGGTGGCCATGTCGCGGAGTTCGGCAAGGTAGACCTGCTTCGCGGGGTCGTCTGGCGGGAGGAACTGGAGGGTGCGGACGATACCGGCCATGACCATGCCATTGGCGCGCGACCAGAAGAGCTTCTTTCCGTTGGCCTCGGTCTTGTTGAGGTAGGTCGCGTCGCGGAAGTAAAGATGCTCCTGCCGGTCGTAGAGCAGGGCGGAGGTCTTGGCCCACTCCTGATCAAGGTAGGTGATGTACTTGTGGTCGCCAGTAGATGCGTAGAGGCGAGCCCAGGCCGGTGGGGCCATGAAGAGGGCTTCGCACCACCACCAGGGGATGCTGTGGGTGGGTTCTTTCGCGACGTAGGGGGTGTCGAGCGCGTCGTCAAGATCGTCACGGGTGGGCTGGATGAAGTCCGGGTTCTTCTTGCGGAGGTAGATCTCCGCATAGGTCTGGGCGATGCCCTGGTCGCCTGCGGTGGGAGAATCGGCACGGAGATCCCAGTCGAACTTCTGGCCCATTTTTTCCATGTCGGCGCGGTATTTGGGCTCGTTCAGTTCGTCGGAGGCGGCAATGAGGCCGCTGTAGAAAACACCCCAAGCCCAGGTGCGATCGAAGTATGGTTCGGAACGGGCCAGTTCCCAGTCAGCGACAAGGCGCATGGCACGCTCGGTGGCGGCGGGGTTAATGGCAGGGGTTAGATCGGCGGCTGGGTGTCCGGCGATCTCGGGGTCGTCACCAAAGTGGCGGGCATTGTCCTTGGCAATGATGGCGAGCTGAGCGGGAGTGGCGTGCTGGTAGCTGACCTGAATGGGGGCTTGCGCGGGGAAGGACATGGACGTGGTGAGCGCCAGGCAGGCGAGACGGAAGGGAAAACAAAATGTCATGTTTCCTGCACTGTACGAGTGTGCTGGAGGGACCGTCAATGTGATGATGGTGAGCGCTCGGTAAACGTTATCCGCTTGTGAGCGGGGCGTGTAGACCGTATGCTTTCGTCCGGGAGAGAAAACAGATGGCCATTGTGGCGGGCGTGGATTTTGGGACGTTGAGTGTTCGGGTGACGCTGGTGGGGGAGAAGGGCAGGATGGGGACGGCGGTGGCCGGGTATCCGCTGATGCGGTCGCGCGAGGATCCGGACCAGGCGACGCAATCGCATGACGCGCAGATGGCGGCGCTGGTGGAGGCGACGAAGAAGGTTGTGGCGGAGTGTGGGGTGGAGGGGTCAGCGATCGATGCGATGGCGCTCGATACGACTGGGTCGAGCGTGGTGATGGTCGATGGGGCGATGAAGCCGATCGACGACTACTACCTGTGGTGCGATCACAGGGCGAAGCTCGAGGCGCAGCAGATTACGGCGATGGCGCATGCAACGAAACTCGAGGCGATCGACTGGTGCGGGGGGGTGTATTCGCATGAGTGGGGGTTCGCGAAGCTGCTGCACTGGCTGCGGCACAACCCGGAGAAGCGCGAGAGGTTTGCTTCGGCGTTCGAGCACTGCGACATGGTGGCGGCTACGCTTTGCGGGATTACGGATCCGAAGCTCGTCAAGAGAAGTGCTTGCGCGATGGGGCATAAGTGGATGTGGAACCCGAAGTGGGGCGGGTTGCCGGGGCAAGGGTTTCTGTCGATGCTGGATCCGCTGTTTGACGGGATCCGGGCGAAGTTCGATGGGGAGTATCTGACGTCGGACCACCTGGCGGGACATCTTTCGGCGCATTGGGCGGGGGAGATGGGCTTGCGGGCGGGGATTCCGATTCCGGTGGGGGCGTTCGATGCGCACTGGGATGCGATCGGGGCGGGATGCCGGGAGGGGGACGTCGTCAATGTCGTGGGGACGTCGACGTGCATTATCGCCATGCAGAAGGAGGCTTCGCTGATTCCGGGGGTGTGCGGGGTAGTGCCGGGGAGTGTGCATCCTTCGTATGCGGGAGTGGAGGCGGGGCTTTCGGCGACCGGGGATATCTTTGAGGCGATTGCGAAGCGTGCGGGGACTACGGTTCGGGAGTTGGCGGCTGGGCTCGAGGCTTACAGGCCGGGACAGACGGGTTTGCTGCGGTTGAGCTGGGATAACGGCGACCGGACCGTGCTGGTGAATGCGGAGCTGGGGGGGATCACGCTGGGGTGGAACCTCATTCATACGGCGAAGGATGAGCTGTTCGCGGCGATCGAGGGGACGGCTTTTCATACGAGGATCATTTTGGAACGACTGGCGGAGAATGGGGTGCCGATCGAGCGGGTGATCAACGCCGGTGGAATTCCGCAGAACAGCCCGGTGCTGAACCAGGTGTATGCGAATGTACTGAACAAGCCGGTGCTGGTGCCGGATGGGGTGCCGACGAGTATCGGGTCGGGGATCTTCGCGATGCTGGCGATTGGGGCTTATCCGAGCGTGGAGGCGGCGCAGTCGGCGCTTTGCCTTGGGCATCGGACGGTGTATCCGGATCCGGGTGCGGTGGCGGTGTACGAGGAGCTTTATCAGCTCTACCGGAAGGTTTACTTTGCGTTCGGGACGCCGGGGGCGGAGGCGGTTTCGCTTGGGGAGATTCTTCCCAAAGTGAAGAAGATCGCGGCGAGCGCGGCGAAGGGTGAGGCTGCATCCGCTGTGGCTGGAGGGACATCCAAGTAGACTGGGAAGAGCATGACTTTTCTGACACGCAAAGCCGAGTTTTCGTCCGCGCACTTCTACTGGGTGGAGGGTTGGACCGAGGAGGAGAACCGGCGGGTGTTTGGGAAGTGCGCCAACCGGAACGGTCATGGGCACAACTACACGCTCGAGGTGACGGTCGCGGGTGAGGTCGATCCGGTGAGCGGGTTTGTGGTCGATCTGAAGGAGTTGAAGGAGATTCTCGAGCGGGAGGTGGTGCATGTGTATGACCATCGCCACCTCAACCTCGAGGTTCCGGAGTTCGCGACGAAAGTGCCGACGACGGAGAACATCGCGATTGCGATCTGGCGGCGGCTGGAAGGGAAGATTCCGAACTCGCGTCTGCACCGGGTGCGGGTGTACGAGATGGCGGACCTGTTCGCGGACTTCTATGGAGAAGGGGCTTGATCGCTCATCTCAACCGGCGGTATCACTTCTCCGCGAGCCATCGGCTGCATGCGGAGGCGTACTCGGACGAGAAGAACCGTGCCGTGTTCGGGAAGTGCAATAACCCCCACGGGCATGGGCATAACTACGTGGTGCAGATTACCGTGAGCGGGCCGGTCGACCCCGTAACGGGCATGGTGTGCGACCTGGGTGAGCTGGATGGGTTTGCGAAGGCGCACCTGCTGGATGTCTTCGATCATCAGAACCTCAACATGCTTCCGGCGTTTCGAACGCTTGTCCCCTCGACCGAGAATCTCTCGATCGAGGTTCATCGCATCTTCGAGAGCTTTTCGCATGCTCGACTCGAGGGTGTGCGGATTGAGGAGACGGCGAACAACTCCTTCGAGTACGCCGGGTAACACTCTCTCGTCCTGAAAGGTACGAATCCAAATGCTTGCCACCCTGACCAAAGACCAGAAGACTGCGTCCCCTGCCCTCGCCGATGCGAGTACGCAGGAGATTTATCGTGAACTGCTGCGCCGGATGGGGGAAGACCCCGACCGTGACGGGCTGCTGCGGACGCCGGAGCGGGTGGAGAAGTCGACCGCGTTCCTGACGAAGGGGTATACGCAGAGCGTCGATGAGGTGCTGCATAACGCGCTGTTCGACGTGGACTACGACGAGATGGTGATCGTGCGGGATGTTGAGTTCTACTCGCAGTGCGAGCATCACCTGCTTCCCTTCTTCGGCAAGGCGCATGTGGCGTATGTGCCGAACGGCAAGGTGATCGGGCTGTCGAAGATTCCGCGGATCATCGATGTGTTTGCGCGCAGGCTACAGGTGCAGGAGAGGTTGACGCGGCAGATCGCGGAGGCCATCACGGACGCGATTCATCCGCAGGGTGTGGCGGTGATTCTGGAGGCCGAGCATCTTTGCATGATGATGCGTGGGGTCGAAAAACAGCAGTCGAATACGGTAACGAGCGCGATGCTTGGTGTGTTCAAGACGCAGATGCAGACGCGGAACGAGTTTTTGTCGCTGGTACGGACGGGACGGGGCAGCAACCTCTGATGAATGGTCTTCTGGTGTTGGACAAGCCTTCGGGCATGACGTCGCATGACGTGGTCGCGATCGTGCGGCGGGCGACGGGCGAAAAGTCGATCGGGCATCTTGGGACGCTCGATCCGATGGCTACGGGAGTTCTGCCCCTGCTGCTTGGGAAGTACACGCGACTGGCGCAGTTCTTTGGGCAGGCGGAGAAGACGTATACGGGAGCGATCCGCTTCGGGTTTGCTACGGACACGTTTGACGCAGACGGAGAAGCTGTCGGGGAGCCGGTCGTATTGACCAAGACGCTCGACGAGCTCAAGAGCCTTGGGGCGCATTTTCATGGAACGATGGACCAGGTTCCCCCAGTGTACTCGGCGAAGAAGATCAACGGGGTTCCGGCACACAAGCTCGCGCGGGCTGGGCTCGAAGCCCCGGTGAAGGCGGCGCGAATTACAATCCATGAGTTTGTGCTGACTGGGCTCGCAGAAGATACGGCGACGTTCGCGATGAGTATTTCAGCCGGCGGGTATGTGAGGTCGGTCGCGCATGAACTTGGGCAGATGGCAGGGACGGGAGCGCATCTTTCTTCGCTGCGCAGGACGCAGGCGGGAGTGTTTACGCTGGCGCATGCTTTGACGGTGGAGCAACTGAAGACGCTGTCGCCGATGGAGATCGAGGCGAGGCTCCCGCATCCGAGGACGCTGCTTCCGGAAATGCCATCGGTGACGGTGGACGAACAGCTTGCGGGTCGGCTGCGGAATGGAATGCAAGTGAATCTGCCTGACTTTTCGCAAGCTCCGCTGGTGAAGGTGTTTACAACGCCTACGGAGATGCTTTGCGTCGCGAGACGCATTGCCGGGACGCTGATGCAGCCGAATGTGGTCATGGGGTGAGGTAAACCCAACGTTTCATAAGCGAGATGTTGGGCACCCGCTGGGCGGCCAAAGCTACTTGTGCAGAAGAGGAGTGACGGCGGCCATGACGTTGCGCGCGACGATTTCGTTGCCGGCGTTGGTGGCGTGGGTGCGGTCGGCCTGCATCATGCCGTCGATGCCGTAAACATCTTTCAACATGAAGGGGTAGAGCGGGACGTTGAACTGTTTGGCGAGCGAGGCGTAGTTGGCCGTGAAGGTGCTGACGTAGTCGGGGCCAAAGTCGGGCGGGAGGGAGATGCCGGCGATGAGGACCTTGGCTCCTGACGCCTTGATGCCGCTAATGATGGTGGCGAGATTTTCGCGGGTGATCTGGACCTTGAGGCCGCGGAGGCCATCGTTGCCGCCGAACTCAACGATGACGGCGGCGGGATGCATGGCGATGACGCCAGGGAGGCGCTCAACGCCGTCCTTGGTTGTGTTGCCGCTGACGCCCTCGTTGACGACGCGGTAGAGATAGCCGGCGGTGTCGAGGTCTTTCTGGAGAAAGTCGGGGTAGCTGGAGCCGGGATCGGCTCCGTAGCCGGCAGTGAGGCTGTCACCGAAGCAGACGAGGAGAGGCCGGGTGTCCTGAGAGGCTTCGGGCGCGGGAGCAGTAGTTGCGGTCGTGGGTGTGGCTTCGGGGACGGGCTTATTCGTTTTGCATCCGACCACTCCAACAAAAGCACCCGCTAGAATCAAAACACCGAAGACGCGCATGTGATCCACGTTATCAAATGGATGTGATGGACCGGGTCCTGGACGGATCGGACGAGGAGATGGCCGCTGGTGAATGAAGCTCCAATGATCTCGGTTGAAGGCATACGCAAGTCGATTCGCAACGGGACGCGCACTGTCGACATTCTAAAGGGGCTGAACTTCAAGATTCCGCGTGGGCAGTTTGCCGCGATCATGGGATCGTCCGGGAGCGGGAAGTCGACGCTGCTTGGGCTGCTGGCGGGGCTGGATACGCCTACGGCGGGCGTGGTGAACCTGAATGGGACGGCGATCTCATACCTGCCGGAGGATCATCTGGCGCAGGTGCGGGGTCGGACCATTGGGTTCGTCTTTCAGTCGTATCAATTGATTCCTACGCTGACGGCTCTGGAGAACGTTCTTCTGCCGCATGAGCTGAACGCGGATGCGAAAGCTTCGGGTGGGTCGCAGAAGGATGGGCTGGCGCGGGCGCGGCAGCTGCTGACAAGCGTTGGGCTTGAGGACCGGATGGATCACTACCCGGTGCAGCTTTCAGGTGGGGAGCAACAGAGGGTGGCGCTGGCGAGGGCGTTCGTGCTGCGTCCGCCGATCGTGCTGGCGGATGAGCCTACAGGTAACCTAGACACGGTGAACGGTACGGCAGTGCTGAATCTTCTGCTCGACCTGAACAAGACGGAGGGGACGACGCTTGTGCTGGTGACGCATGATCCGGTGCTGGCGACGTATGCAGATCGGCGGATTACGCTGCGGGATGGGCTGATTCTCTCAGACGAGATGAATCTGGCTTCGCGAGTTTAGGAGCTGCCGGAGATGCAGACGATGTCTTCCGCCACCGACTTTTTGCCTCCGGCTCCAGCGGTGGCGGTGCCTGAGGATGCGGAGAATCCGGGTGGATTTGCGCACGTTCCGGCCTTGGATGGAGTGCGTGGACTGGCGATTCTACTTGTGCTGTTCGACCACCTGTTCTGGGCTAACAACGTCACGGGGAATCGGCTGCTCGATGTAATGAGCGATGTGCGGGAGTCGTCGTACATCGGCGTCAATTTGTTCTTTGCTCTATCGGGATTTCTCATTACCGGCATCCTCCTCGATACGCTGGCGACGCCTCACTTCCTTCGAACGTTTTATGCACGGCGTTCGCTGAGGATCTTTCCGCTGTACTACGGCGTGCTGATTTTGCTTCTGGCCCTGACACGGCCAATGCACTTCGAATGGAACGGCTGGCAGTACTTCTATTTGACCTACACTGCGAACCTTGGGCTCTGGCATGGTGGGCTTGGCCTTGGTGCGATCAACATCAACCACTTCTGGTCGCTCCAGGTGGAGGAGCAGTTTTACCTGATCTGGCCGTTTGTCGTGTACCGGGTTCGAAGCCTGACGTGGCTGATCCGGTTATCGCTGATGGCGTGCGCGGGTGTGTTGGCGCTGAGAATCGGGCTGGTGCTGGCGAGGCCCCATCTCGTAGACCCGTACGTTATGTACTCGCCGACCTACGCGTGCGCGGATAACCTGCTGTTCGGGTGCTGCTTGTGTGCGGTTCTGCGGACTGGGCTGAGAGAGAAAGTGCTTCGGATTTCACCCTGGGTGGCAGGGTCGTGTGTAGCCGTGCTGCTTGGGATGGCTTTAGGAAACGATGGACTGCGATGGCAGAAAAGCTTTTCCATTCCTACGTTTGGCTTCTCGCTGCTTGGGGTGCTGAGCGCGGCACTCATCGCGATGACGCTCCGGAAGGGTTCTCCTACGCAGGCAGTGTTTCGCAATCCGGCGTTGCGGTTCTTTGGGAAGTACAGCTATGGACTCTATGTCTTTCATCCAACGATCGCGCGTTATCTGACCGTTCCTGTGCGGGCGTTTGTGGACGCCGAGTTTCACAGCAAGGCGCTTGGAGTACTTGCCGGGGCTTTAATTGCCGGTGTTGCTTCGGTGCTTGTCGCACTGCTTAGTTATCACCTTTACGAGGTTCACTTCCTGAAGCTGAAGAAGCACATCAGCTATGGAACGTAGTTCGAAACGAGGACTTCTCTTCTATGGCTAGTCTTTCCTATCAATCCGCAGCCAAGATCGCCTGGCGCGAGATGCATGCCTCGCGGGGGAAGTTTTTCTTCGTCATCATGTCGGTCGCAATTGGAGTAGCGGCGCTGACGGGTGTGCGTGGGTTCTCAAGTTCGTTTCGAGCGACTCTGCTGACGCGGGCAAGGTCGATTTTGGCCGCAGACCTTTCGGCGCGGGCAACACGGCAACCTACGCCAGGGGAGTTGGCGGGATTGGCGCAGATTGAGGCATCGGGCGTCCAGGTGACGCCCGTCACGGAGATGATGTCGATGGCTTCGTCTCCGGCGGCGATGGATCCGCTACTGGTGTCTCTGAAGGCGGTCGATCCGGCGCGGTTCCCTTTTTATGGGACGGTGGATCTGGATCCGGCAGACTCTCTGTCGGATGTACTGAAGCCGGATACGGTGGTGGTGGGCGAGGATCTTCTGCTCCGGCTTCACCTAAAGCGGGGGGATGGACTAAAGGTTGGAAACGCCGTTTACAAGATTGCCGGCACGGTGCTGAACGAGCCGGACCGGTTGTCGTCGAACTTTTCGGCTGGGCCGCGGGTGCTGATGTCGCGGGAGGCGCTGGATGCCTCAGGTCTGCTGGCACCAGGGTCGCATGCGGGGCAGCGGTTCTTGTTTCGGATGCCGCAGACAGGGCTGCGGGGGACGGTGAACGATGCGGGGGTGGCGGATCTGAAGGAGAAGCTCGAGAAGCTTCTGCCCGAGGCACAGGTAACGGACTACCGGGAAACGAATCCGGCGCTGACGGAGGGCCTGGACCGGGCGACGAGTCTGCTTTCGCTGATGAGCCTGGTAGCGCTTGTGCTCGGGGCAATCGGCGTGGCGATGGCGATGCGGGCACACCTGCAGCAGAGGCTGGATACGATCGCGATCATGAAGTCGCTGGGGGCGCGGTCGGGGCAGGTGATCAAGATCTACCTGATGCAGACGCTTCTGCTTGGAGTGCTGGGCGGGCTGCTGGGCGTGGCGTTAGGGGTGGCAGTGCAGCTTGTTCTGCCTCTGCTGCTGGCGAAGCTGATCAATGTGGTGCCGGATCTGCATATCGATGCGCGGTCGGTGTTGACGGGGCTTGGGGCGGGAGTGCTGACCACGCTTCTGTTTACGCTGCCACCTCTGCTGGATATTCGGAATGTGCGGCCGATTCTGATTCTGCGGCGGGCGATGGATGAGGGGTCGGATGATCCGTTTGTGACGGCGATCCTGAAGAAGATTACGACAAACTACGCGCAGATCGGCGCGGCGGTTTTGATCCTTGGCGGGCTGGCGGCAATCGCGGCTACGCTTTCGGATTCGGCGACGGTCGGCAAATGGTTCACCATTGGGCTTGTGGTTGTGCTTGTGGTTCTGCTGGCTGCGTCGGCTGGTGTGTTGGCGGGGCTGCGGTGGTTCTTGAACCGGACGCGGCTCAATCTGCCGTCATCGCTGCGGCATGGGCTCGCGAATCTGTACCGGCCGGGTAATCCTTCCGCAGCACTGCTTGCGGCACTTGGGATGGGCGTGATGCAGATTACGACCGTCTACCTTGTGCAGCAAGCGGTCGTGACGGAGTTGCATGTTGCTTCGGCGCCGAACCTGCCGAATGTGTTTCTCGTGGACATGACGAACGAGGAGATTGGGGGGATTCGAGGGATCCTGAAGGCGCAGCCGGGGGTAACGCGGGAGCCGGAGTTACTGCCGGTGGTGTCGTCGCGGGTGGTGGAACTGGATGGGAGACCGGCGGCCGAGGCGAAGCTGACGAACTTTCCGAAGAGAATGCTGCAGAGCGTGTCGCTGAGCTGGTCGGTCACCGGCGCGCTGCCTGAGGGGACGAAGGTGGTGAGCGGGGCCTGGTGGACCGAGGAGCAAGCGAAGGGGGCGGATAAAGCTCCGCTGGTGGCGATCGGGGAAAGGCAGGCGCAGAGGCTTGGGCTGAAGGTCGGATCGACGATCACGTTCGCCGCGCAGGATAGCAAGTTCACGGCGAAGGTGGCAGCGGTGGTCCGGTCGGATGGTCAGCATGCCTTCGGGCGCGCGGAGTTCTTGTTGCCGCAAGCTTCCTTGGCTGCGCTGCCGACGGTCTGGTACGGCGGGGTGCATGTGGACCCGGCGCTGGTGGGGCAGTTGCAGAGAACGTTGTATACGGCTTATCCGACAGTGACCGTGATCAATGTGGCGGCGGCACTCGAAACGGTAAGGGCGGTGGTGATCCAGATCACGTACGTGATTCAGTTTCTGGCGGCATTCTCGATCTTTGCGGGGATCATTATTCTGGCAAGTTCGATTGCGGGGACGCGCTATCGGCGAATTCGTGAGGTCGTGGTGCTGAAGACGCTCGGAGCTACTCGGGGGCGGATCGCGGCTATCTTTTCGATCGAGTTCGCAGTGTTGGGGCTGGTGGCTGGGTTGGTCGGGGTTACGTTTGCCAACCTAATCGCAAATCGGGTGTTGCATAGCTTGAACATTATTTACCGGCCGTTGATCGGGACTTCCCTTTCAGCGGTGCTGCTGATTGGGTGTCTGACGGTGGCTACGGGGTGGGTGGCTAGCCACCGGATTCTGGGGCAGAAGCCGCTCGAGGTCTTGCGGGAGGAGTAGGCAGGAGCTTAGCGCATGGGGTAGGTGCGGCCCTTCCAGGGGACTTGCTTGCGGTGCTTGTGCAGGGTGTAGCTGCGGAGCAGCAGGTAGACGAAGAGCGGGATGCCGAGGATCGATAGGACGGAGTCGGGGAACGCGGCGTGGGCGCGGGCGATCCGGTTGTAGAAGCGAAAGACGGTGCGGATCCAGAGGACTCCAATGACCTCTCTCTGCCAGAGGATCAGGAACGGGAGGCCAAGAGCGATCGCAGGAAGGCCGAAGAAGAGAAGCAGGTCGAGGATGCGCCAGAAGATCAGTGCCAGAGGTGACGGAAAAAGAAGAGTGAGGTTTTTGCTCCAACCTTCAATGAGGCTTGGCGTGTCGCGGTACATGCGTGTCGAGACCATCTCAGGGGCATAGCGGAAGCGGAGGGTGCGGTCGGAGCGCTTGAGGGTGCGGGCGAGGGCCACGTCTTCGAGGATCTCGGAGCCTACGGCGCGGTGCCCGCCGATGGCGGTGTAGGCTTCGCGGTCGATGAGGATAAACTGGCCGTTTGCGGCGGCGAGTTTGTCCGTCGGGCTGGAGACTTTGTGCGGTGGGTAGACGCTGGCGAGTTCCGAGAAGATGAGCGGCATGACCGTGCGCTGGGCGAAGCCGGTGACGATTTGGCGGGGAGAGTAGGAGAGCATGGCGGCGTGGTGCTTTTCGGCCTCGCGCATGGAGCGGGAGAGGCTGTTGGCGGCGTGGACGGTGTCAGCGTCGGTGAAGAGAAGCCACTTCGGGGGGAAGTGCTCGAAGGCGTACTGGGCTCCGAACCAGCAGGCGTTGGTTTTGCCGTTGAAGCCGCTGTGAGGGCGGGTATAGTCGACGGCGGGAGCTTCGAGGACGAGGACGCCGGGGTGTTGGGAGGCGAGGGCGCGGGTGTTGTCGGTGGAGGCGTCGTCGATGACGAGGAGATGCCAGTGGACGCCTAGCTCGAAGCCGGGCTCGGACTGCGAGACGAGAGAGGCAAGGCAGGAGGGGAGGGACTCCTGTTCGTTGCGGGCGGGGAGGATGACTACAAGTTCGGGTGCGGGCTGCGTGGTGTCGGGCATTGAGTTCGTATTATAGGAAGCAAGGGGTGCGGCGTGCGGCGACTTTGGATGTTGGGTGTGCTCATGGTGGCGGCAGTGACAGGATGCGAGCGGGGGGATCATCCGTCAAACATCGGGAAGGCTGCGCCGCAGTTCGTCGTCAGCGACGGGACGCGGTCGGTCGATCTGAGCAAGCTGCGGGGGAAGGTGGTTGTGCTCAACCTTTGGGCCACCTGGTGCGCGCCGTGCATTCAGGAGCTTCCGAGTCTGCTTGAGATGCATCATGATCTGCCGGATGTGGTGATTGTCGCGGTCAGCCTGGATCAGGATGAGGACATCTACCGGAAGTTTCTGGTGCAGCGGCATGTGGACCTGGAGACGGTGCGGGATGAAAGTGGGCGGATCAACGCGCTTTATGGGACGGCACAGATTCCGGAGACGTATGTGATCGATCGGGATGGCGTGCTGCGGAGGAAGTTTGTTTCGGCACAGAACTGGACTAGCCCCGAGATTGAGAAGTTTTTGCGGTCGATTTGACGGCTGATAGGATGAGCGTATGACGCAGCTTGATGTGGTGTACCGGTATGGCGTGCCTCCGACGCACGCGGCAGTGCTGGCGATGGCGAAGGTAAGGGATGTGTACGGGATTCGTAAGCTCGATCTACGCGAGGCCGAGAAGACCGTTCGGGTGGAGTATGACGCGACGCGCCTTACGGAGCCGCTAGTGCATCAGTTTCTGCGCCGGGCCGGGCTGGACATTATCGAGAAGGTCCTGATCAATCGCGCGGCTGAGCCTGTGGTTGAGGCCGCTGCGGCGAGCTAGTCGAGGTTGTTTTATGCGATTGAATCAAGTATCTTAAGGAAGTTGCTGTTGCGACGTGCGCCCGTAGCTCAGTTGGATAGAGCGGCTGGCTACGAACCAGTAGGCCGGAGGTTCGAATCCTTCCGGGCGCACCATTCCTACCCCTTACAATTCCTGATTTTGAGCAGATGCGCTTCCGCGTGTTTGTTTTCACTCGTTTGATTGACGACCAATTTGGTCCGCAATAGACTAGTGACTGGCGTCCGTGTTGCTCTCCCAGCATCCGGCGCAAGTTCGCGGGAGCGTCTTTCGGTTTGTCCGAGGGAGGGCCGGGGCGGGAAGACGGACTTATGCTGCAGGCGTTTATCATCACGCTCCGCGAGGGTGTGGAAGCTTCGCTGATCGTTGGGATTGTGTTCGCGTACCTGACGAAGATCGGGCGCAATGAACTGAAGAAGACCGTCTTCTGGGCGCTGGGCGCGGCGGTTGCGGCGAGCGTCGGCGTGGCGGTCGTGTTGAACCACCTGCAATTCAACCAGGACATCTTCGAAGGCTGGGTGATGTTGGTGGCGGCGGGGTTCGTCGTGAGCATGATCTGGTTCATGCATGCTACGGCGAAGTCGCTGAAGGGTGAGATTGAAGGCAAGATCGCGAAACTGACCGGTGGACCGGAGGGGACTTCGCGGGTTGGGCTTTTCTTTTTTGTTTTTTTGCTCGTGCTGCGTGAGGGGGTGGAGACGGTCGCCATCCTCTCGGCTGTCAGCCTCAACTCGACCGAATTGCTGAGCTTTACGGGGACGCTGCTTGGGATCGCGGTGTCGGTCGTGTTTGGAGTTTTGTTCATTCGCGGCAGCGTGAAGATCAACCTGCAGCGATTCTTCCGGGTGACGACTGTAATCCTCTACTTCGTCACGTTCCAGCTTGTGGTGAGCGGACTGCATGAGTTGAGCGAGAACGGCGTGCTGCCTTCGAGCCAGGCGGAGATGAAGCTGATTGGGCCGATCGTGCGGAATGATCTTTTCTTCTTTGTGACGATGCTGGCGCTGGCCGGGCTGATGATGCTACTCGAGTACAAGCGGCGAGCCCCGGTGGTGCTTGCGGCTACGGCTACCGATGCAGACCGGCGACGGGCGCTCTGGAGCCAGAGGCGCGAGAAGATGTGGATGAACGCAGTGGTGGGGACGAGCTTCGTGTTCATCTTCCTGTCGACGGCGGAGTTTATCTATGCGAAGAGCTCGACAGCACTTTCGCCGACGGCTTCGGTGACGCTGGTGGGCGAGCAGGTGACGGTTCCGGCGAGTGAGATCAACGACGACAAGCTGCACCGGTTTGGCGTGCATGTGGACGACGGCAAGGGTGGTTCACCTGAGGTGAGGTTCCTGCTATTCAAGAAGCCGGATGGGAACATCGTTTCCGTCGCCGATGCCTGTTCGATCTGCGGTCCGGTGGGGTTCTATATCGGGAGCCAGGGGATTACGTGCAAGATGTGCGCCTCGCCTTTGAACGCGGCTTCGATGGGACAGGCCGGTGGGTGTAATCCCATTCCGTTGAAGTCGACGGTTGCGGGTGGAATGGTGACGATCGCGGCTTCTGAGTTGCGGGCGATGGCGGGAGTGTTCGAGAAGTGATGTTCTTCCGGCTGCTGATGGAGAGCTTCGTCCGTCAGCGGCGGAGGAAGGCGCTTGCCGGGGTGGCGATTCTGCTTGGGACGACGGCGGTGACGGCGATGCTGGCGTTGGCTACGACCATTGGGGACAGGATTCACAAAGAGCTGGCGGTGTATGGGGCAAACATCGTCGTGACTCCTTCGGCGGATCAGCTCGAGGTGAAGGTGGGTGGGGTGAGCCTGAAGCCGGCGAGTGGCGGGTCCTATCTGAAGGAATCGGACCTGCCGAAGCTGGAGGGGATCTTCTGGGGGAACAACATCACCGGGGTGAGCCCGGAGCTTGCGTTCAAGGTCCGTGGGACGACGGCGGGTGGGGTGGCGTTCAACGCTCCGGCTGTTGGACTTTGGTTCGCGCATACGCTGACGAATGGAGCGTCTTCGTTGAAGACGGGGGCTGTGGGCCTTCACCCGGTGTGGAAGATGCAGGGAGCTTGGCCTGCTGAAGACGGTTCGGGTAAGACCGAGGTTGTGGTGGGGCAGGGGCTGGCTTCGCGGATGGGCCTGAAGGTCGGGGATGCTTTCGAGGCTTCGCTTCCCTCCCCTGGCGCGACAGGCGCTCTTTCGGTTGTGGTGAGCGGGATTGTTTCGGCGGGGGATGCTACCGATGACGAGATCCTGATGCCGCTGCTTGAGGCGCAGGCGATGGCAGGTCTGCCGGGTGCGGTCTCGCGGGTGGAGATCAGTGCGCGGACGAAGCCGGAGGATAGCTTTGCGCGGAAGGATCCGGATACGCTGACGCCGAAGATGAAGGAGATCTGGTACTGCCGTCCGTATGCGAACTCGATTGCGTACCAGATTCGCGAGGCGATTCCGGGGGCCCGGGCGGAGCAGGTGCGGCAGGTGGAGCAGAGCGAAGGCTCGGTGCTGGATAAGATTGGCGGCTTGATGTGGCTGGTGAGCGGGGCGGCGCTGCTGGCGGCTGGGTTTGCTGTGAGCGCGGCTATGGCAACGGCGGTGCTCGAACGGCGGCGGGAGATTGGGTTGATGCGGTCGCTGGGCGCGGGTAAGGGTGCGATTGCGCTGCTGTTCTATGCCGAGACGGGGTTGCTGGCGGTGGCGGCGGGCACGGTGGGGTACATGGCGGGGTGCGGGCTGGCGGCGTGGCTTGGGGCGAGAATCTTTGAGGACAGTGGCGGGGCGCACTGGCCTGGCTTTTCCGCAGTGTTTATTCCTGTGCTGCTTCCGGTTGTGGTTGGGCTTGGGCTGATTGTGGCGATGGCGGGGAGTACGCCTTCGATCCGTGCCGCCCTTTCGCGGAGTCCTTCGGCGATTCTGCGGGAGGAGGGGTGATGGCGGTGGCGACGGAGGGTTCGGCTGCTTCGGCTCCTCCCGGCGAGCGACCTCTTCAGAGGCGTGGGCTTGAGTTGAGCCTGTCGCGGATGTTGCGGCGTTCGTTGATTCACCGGAAGGCGCGAACGATGAGCGCGCTGGTGGCGCTTACGGTATCGGCGGCGGTGGCTACGGCTCTGCTGACCTTGTATGCGGATCTGGATGCGAAGCTGCATCACGAGTTCCGGAGCTTCGGAGCGAACGTCGTAGTGACGGCGGCTCCTACGGGCGAGGTCGATGGCGCTGCGGGTGCGCCGGCGCCGATCGATACGGTTACCTCGGAGAGTTTGCCCGCAAATGCGACGACGAGGGTGTTGCAGGAGGCGGGGCCGGACGCGATTGGGGCCGAGTTCGGGTACGCGGTGGCGACGACGGATCGGGGATCGCCGGTGGTCGTTGTGGGGACGGATTTCAATGACGCGCGGAAGCTGGATGCGTGGTGGCAGGTGAGCGCTTGGCCGATCGGTACGGAGGATGCGCTACTAGGGGTGAGGGCGGCTAACTTCGTCGCGGATACGCAAGACGTTAAGCTGATGTTTGCAGGGAAAGAGATCGTGCTGCGCGGAGTCGGAACGGTTAAGACTGGCGGGGATGAGGACAGCCGGATCTACATGCCGATGGCGGCGTTTACGAAATGGACGGGTGCGGGGGCGGGCGTTATCGAAGTGCAGGTCCCTGGGGGTGCAGCGAAGGTGCAGGCGTCGATCGATCGAATGCGCAGCGAGCTGAAGGGCATGCAGGTCCAGCCAGTGCGGCAGTTGGTGGAGGGAGAATCGCGGATCGTTGAGAGGACGCATGCGCTGATGTATGGGGCGGTGCTTCTGATCGCGATGACGGTTGGGGTGTCGGTTTTGGCGACGATGTCCGCGAGCGTGCTGGAGAGGCGGAGAGACTTCGCACTGATGAAGGCGCTCGGAGGGTCACAGGGGCAGCTCGTCGGGATGTTTCTGCTGGAGGCGTTGGTAATCGCGCTTGCGGGAGTCGTAGTGGGGTTCGTGATTGGGTCAGGGATGGCTCTGCTGATCAGCGAACTGAACTTTCATACGGCCACGCTGCCCCGACTGCAGGTACTTCCGGCGGTGATTCTGCTGAACGGGTTCATTGCTGTGGTTGCAGCTTTGTTTCCTGCGAGGGTGCTGCGCGGTTTGGAGCCGGCGGCACTATTGAAGGGCGAATAGGCGAGGGATTGATGATGGCGACGCAGAAGCGGGATTTTGTGACGGAGACCACGCGTCCTGAGTGCGCGGTGATTGCACTCGAAAGTGTGACGCGGGACTACGCGGGGCGGAGCGGAACCGTGCGGGCGCTCGACGACGCGACCTTCTCGATTGTGGCTGGGGAGTGGGTTGCGATCACGGGGCCTTCCGGCTCGGGCAAGAGCACGCTGGTAAATATGCTTGGGTGCCTGGACCGACCAACGGCAGGGCAGTTGTCGATCGACGGAACGAACGTGGCCTCCATGACGGCGGGGGAACTGGATCGCTTTCGCGCGGACAAGATCGGTTTTATCTTTCAGCAGTTTCATCTGATTCCCTATTTGTCGGCCCTTGAGAACGTCATGCTGGCGCAGTACTTTCACTCGATGACGGATGAAGGGCAGGCACGCGAGGCTCTGGAGCGGGTGGGACTAGGCAAGCGGGCGGAGCATCTGCCGAGTGAGTTGTCAGGCGGGGAGCAGCAAAGAGTGTGCATCGCGCGGGCGCTGATCAACCATCCGCCAATTCTGCTGGCGGACGAGCCGACGGGAAATCTCGATGCAGCGAATCAGAAGATCGTGGCGGGATTGCTTGGGGATCTGCATCGGAACGGGCACACGATCGTAATGGTGACGCATGATCCGGAGATGGCCGGGTTGGCTGGACGACGGATCGCGTTGAGTCATGGCAAGGTCTTCTGCCACCCTGCTCGAGGCATCGTGACGCTGCGTTAGATTCCGGCAGAACGCGTGGGAAAGTTCGGCCGCTTCTAGTGTCGCTCCGGTCGAATTCTTTTGACAGCCCCCACCTCGCGGAGTACACAGAGGCATCCGGCACAGTAGGCTTACCAGGTTTTGGCCGGGATACAGGTTCTTTGAAAAGTTCGCTGGCTTCCCGATTCAGCATGCATTTCCTGTTCTGGTAACAAGCCCTTCCGAGAATTCGCACGCTGCATCCGAATGAATCCCGATCGGTCAGGTCACGTTTGGACAAATCAACACGCGGAGATCTTTTGTCCTATGCGGCTTTGCCCCATGTACGCCGTCGTTGTCCTTATTGCGTTTGCCGCCGTGCTGCTCTCGAAGAGCGTGGCGGGTTTTCAACCCGTTGTGCAAGAACATATCGTCTATGCGGATTCCAACAGGGTTCCGCTGTCCGCCCCGTGTCGGTTCCCTGTGGATCCGGAGATTTCGGGCGAACAAATGGCATGGCAGATCTTTGTCGCAGCGACATGTTCCGATAATGTAAGCGGCACTCCTGCAATTACGTGGGAGGAGTGGACTGAGCAACCGGATGCTCGCCCTACTGGCGCGAGAGTCATACGGGAAGACTTGGGCAGCGATGCCGTCCATCCAGCTCCCGCACAAGCGGGGTCAACGTCTGCTTCTCGAGAGGCTTCGTGGGATTGCAGGACACGATATTCCGGCAGAACCATCTGCGAGGAGGTTCGGGTCAATCCTGCGATGAAGGATTGGCTTTCAGCCACGAAGACTTCATCGTCTGCGGCAAATCTTACAATTTATCCCGGTAGCGAGATGCTGCCGCCACTGGTCGAGTTCAAGGCGGACTGGATCAGGCTGGCAAGCTGCGCGGACTTACCTCAAGGCGCACATGTCGAACGGATTGGCCCGGCATGTTACGAACTTGGCGGGATCCATGTGGTCTCGGCACTTTTCAACCGCTGGATCTCGGCAACCTTTGAAGTTCAGGATATGGCGAGCAATCCCATGCGTTGCCGGGTGGTCGGCTGCCGCGATCCCTGGGGTTCGGCTCCGTCGGTAAGTCAGGGGGGAGCAGGTGGGAACACGCAAATTTCCGCGGAGTTGAGCAGCCTCATGCAGGAAGCGAATCTTGGTTCGGAGTGGCTGAACTACAGGCTGGATGAAGCGCATATCAGTGCAATCGATAACCTGGGGAACGTGTTGGTTCCGGAGACAGTCATAGCATCGGGACGAACGAGCGGAGATGCCGAAGCGAACGCCTGGAAAGGGATCGCTCCAATAATGCCAACGGCACTGGAGGAAGACACGTTGGCGCGGAGAGTTTCGCTGTTCTCGATGAATACGCGGTGTCCCGGCGAAGAGCTTGGGAGGGATTGTCCAGCTGGTGCCCTTCCGAAGAAGGGCAAAGTGAAACGAAAGACGTGATGTCTTCGACCGCCGAGACATGGGTACGTGTCTACCTGATAGAGCCCAGTGCGTATACGCTGTTGTCATGAATTTGACGGGACCGTGGTGGACGCGTATCGCTCGGACAGTCGTGGCGGTTGGTGCGGTGGCACTCACGCTTAGGGTTGAGTCCCACTTTCCTCACCTCCGAAACACGACCGTTACGTACTCCGTGCTTCTCCTGATTCTCTTCTTCGCTACGCGATGGGATCGCATGCCCGCCGTGACGGCTTCGGTTGTGGGAGCAGTGATGTTTCTGTATTACTTCGAGCAGCCGAGGCGAAGCTTCAAGGTACGTGATCCGGAAGCTTTTGTGGCGGTCATCTCGTTCCTGATAACGGCGCTTGTAGTCAGCGCGACGGAGTTAAGAGCAAGGCAGCAGACAGAGATAGCGCTGGAGCGAAAACGTCAGACCGAGCAGCTCAATGAGCTTGGAGAAGCCATGCTCGTGACTGACAATCTTCAGGCAACAGTGTGGATTGCGACGAATCGAAGCATGCCGATCTTCGGGATGACAGGTTCCGCATTTTACGTCCCGGGACAGATGACCTATCGGGGAGGCGAATCCGCCGCGATCACCGAGGACCTTTTACTCGCAACGAGTAAGAGCAAAGCAGTTTACGACAACGGAAGCAGCGGAGTGTCGATCGTCCCCATCGACATGGGCGAAGATACCACGGGAGCTTTCGGTCTGTGCGGCTCGTGCCTTTCAAGAACGGTGTTAAATTCCATCGGAAACTTACTTTCGGTTGTGCTATCTCGTGTGCTGGTGAGCGACAAGCTAGTCGTGCAACAAAGGATGTCGGAATCGCTGCTACTGAACATTCTTCCGGGCGAGGTCGCCGATGAGTTGCGTACGAAAGGGATGGTCTCTCCTAAGTATTTTGAAGATGTGACGATCCTGTTTACAGACTTCGTGGGATTCACGGTTTCGACCGAGTCGATGGCGGCGGAGGAACTAGTGGCGGTGTTGGACGACTACTTTACGGCCTTCGACCAGATCGTGACTCGCTACCGGCTGGAAAAGATGAAGACGATCGGCGACAGCTACATGTGCATCAGTGGGCTTCCAGTGCGCAACCCGGCTCATCCCGTGGACATGGTGATGGCGGCGTTCGAAATGCTGCGCGTCGTAGAGGAGCGGGCGAAGTCTAAACACGGGATCGAGTGGAAGATTCGGATCGGGATTCACACGGGGCCGGTGGTGGCAGGCGTGGTAGGAATCAATAAGTTCGCCTTCGATATCTGGGGCGACACAGTGAACTTCAGCTCCCGCATGGAGTCGTCAGGTCAGGCGAATCGCATCAATATCTCGGAGCGGACGTACTCGCGAGTGAAGGACTTCTTCGATTGCAGTTATAGAGGAAAGGTCCTTACGAAAGAGAAGAGAGAATATGACATGTACTTCGCCAACGGAGTACTAACAAAACTCATCGGAGATTCCTCGGAAACACCGCCCCCGGCCTTTGTTCGGAGGTATCACGTGTATTTTCAGAAGGCGCCGCCGTCGTTTCCGGAGTTCCTCATCGAGAGAGCGCGTCCGAAGCTGATCGGCGATGGGTCGCCTGCTGAGGCGTCTTAGCGCTCCCCCCACTTTAGTTTGGAGCGGAGGACGTTGAAGAGGCCGTTCTGGTGGAGGCGGAGCAGGCGAACGCTGTACTTGGAGCGGCAACAATGAACCTCGTCACCCAGGGCCAGCTCCACGGCCTCCTGGCCGTCGGCGGTGAGTATCGTCTGGTTTGGGACGCCCTCGATGTGGATGGTCACGTTGACGTCACCGGAGACGACGATCGGACGAAGGGTGAGAAGGTGAGGGCAGATGGGGTTGATCACCATCGCGTTCACCATGGGCATCATGATGGGGCCGTTGGCCGCGAGATTGTAGGCGGTGGAACCGGTCGGGGTGGAAACAATGACGCCGTCTGCGCGGAAGGTGGCGACGAGTTGGCCGTCGATCTCGACGGTGAAATCAGCCATGCGGGCGATAGTTCCCTTGGAAACCACGACGTCGTTGAGGATCTCCCACTGGCGGATGATCTCTCCGTTGCGCACGAGGCGTCCGCACATCATGTTGCGGACGTCGATCGGTGCGGTGCCGGCCATCCAGGATTCGAGAGCGGAGTAGAGATCGGCCAAGGGAATCTCGGTTAGGAAGCCGAGAGAGCCCAGGTTGATGGAGAGAATGGGCGGCTCTTCTTTGGCGAACGCGCGGGCGGCAGAGAGGAGGGTGCCGTCGCCCCCGAGGACGATGACCAGCGTAGGCTTGTGCTTCGGCAGTTCGGTACGGGGGCAGCTCTTGAATTTCTGCCCTGCGTATGGGGCACTTTCTGAATCCAGAATGGCGTCGTAGTCGTGGGTTTTGAGCCATGCGACGAGCTCCGGGATGATCGTGGCCAGTTCGGGCTTCTGGGGCTTCGAGATGATCGCTGCCAGGTGCATTTGGCTCCAGTGTAACGGCTTACGTGGGGTGCGATGTCATAGGGACGTGTTTTTGCGGTTCTCTCAGCCAAAAACAGCGCGCAGGAGATACTCGTGATTGCCTTCCATGCCGTGGATGGGGGAGTCGATGATGTCGGTGTGATGCCCATGAAGGGCGAGGACGGCATCGTGGACCCGGTCGATAGCGAACTGGCGGGCGGCGGGATCGCGCACGATGCCCCCTTTGCCGATGGCTTCGCGGCCGGCCTCGAACTGGGGCTTGACGAGGAGGACGGCGCTTCCCTTCCAGGACTCGCCTAGTGGGGCGATGGCGGCAAGGACAGGACCGAGAACGAGGGTTGCGGAGATGAAAGAGACGTCCATGGCGAGGAAGATGGGGACGGGGCCATCGGGGAGGAGTTCGCCGGGGTTCAGGAGTCGGGCGTTGCAGCGTTCGCGCAGGCTGACGCGGGGATCGTCGCGGAGCGTTGCGGCGATCTGGCCGTATCCGGTGTCGACTGCAAGGACGTGCGAAGCTCCGTGCTGCAGCATGCAGTCGGTGAAGCCTCCGGTAGAGGCTCCGATGTCGAGGCACGGCTGGCCGGTTAGGTCGATCTTCCAGTGCTTCAGGGCCGCTTCGAGCTTGAGGCCGCCGCGGCTGACGTAACGGAGGTCGGAGCCGAGGAGGCGAAGGGTTGCGGCTGGGTCGACCGGGGTGCCAGGCTTCTCGACTTTCTGCTCATCGACGAGGACGCGTCCAGCGAGGATGAGGGCCTGGGCCCGCTCGCGAGAGGCGGCCAACGACTGGTCGACGAGTAGCTTGTCGAGGCGGATTTTCATGGTCTTGATTTCTTCACAGCCTCAAAAGAATGTTGGACGAGTGGCGCTCAGTATCAGGTTACAGGAGGCGTTGGTCGGCAGGATAACGTACACTGGCGTTCTCCTCGACGGTCGCGAACGCCGCGTTGTCTACGCGATCCTCTACTTTTGCCCGGCGTTCGGTGTGCCTGGTGTGAAAAGATTTGTTTGATTCGCAATCTGTAACGGGTTCGGGTGCGTCTCCATGTATAGAGAAACGGGATTGCAAGGCATACCGGCGGGAAGTACGCAGGACGACACTTCCCTCTTGGCCTTGGTTCAACTCGGCGATGAACAGGCGATGGCTGCCTTGTTTGATCGCTATTCGAAAGTGGTTTACTCGGTCGCGCTGCGGGTCCTGCGAGATCCCGCATCCGCCGAGGATGTATTGCAGGAAATTTTCATGCAGGTCTGGCGCAATCCGGACAGCTTCATGGCAACTCGAGGGAGCCTTGGCGGGTGGCTTGCGGTGGTTTCGCGCAATCGATCGATCGATCAATTGCGTCGAAAGAAACCGACGGACAATGTGGACGATATAGCGCTTGCCTCCCCGTACAACCTTGCGGACGAGGCGGAGCGGAACAACATGATGGAAAAGGCACGAGGAGCGATACAGCTTCTGCCAAAAGAACAGAGAAAGATGTTGGAAATGGCATTCTTTGATGGGTTGACGCATTCGGAGATCGCTGAAATGACCGGCGATCCCCTTGGAACAGTAAAAACCAGAATACGCAGTGCGCTGTTGACACTGAGAAAGGCCTTCCAATCATGAACACGCCAGAACAAATCGATGCGGAAGACCTCACCCTCTTTGCAATGCAGTTGTTGTCTCCCGAAGAGACCCAGGCAGTGGCACGGTTTCTTGAAAATAACTTCGCGGCCCAGAAAGAACTTGCCAGGATCCAGGGAGACCTCGCGGGGCTCGCGATGTCGACCGAGATGCAGGCTCCACCAGCGAAGGCACGTGCGCGCTTCTTAAAGGCAGTCGAGCAGGAGCGTAAAGAAAAGCCCGTTGATCTGCTAAAGCCTCCCGCGCCCTCGTTCGCGGCGGTAGCGGCGGCAACCGCTGCGTTGCAGAGCGTGCAGCTTGGCAAGGAACAGGCCTTGGGAACGGATACGTACAACTCGTCCGGGAAGGCGCCTGAAGCTGCAGAGGATACGAGCGCCAAGGCGGCATCTGTAGTGGCTCCGCAAGTGCTTCAGTTCCCAGCGGCGAAACCGTTCCGCGAACGCGCGCTTCCGTGGGTTGGCTGGGCTGTTGCCGCCGGACTCGCCGTGACGACGATCGATCTTTACCAGCAGCGCAACGCGATGAAAGCCACCCTGACAAGCCAAGCGGGCGATCTGGCTACGGCGACCGCCGAGGCTTCGGAAGTGGGCACAGCGCGTGATGTGCTGAGTGCGATGACCGATCAGACTGCGAAGCGCGTCACGCTGGCGAAGACTGGAGCACCGGTTGTTCCGGTCGGACGAACGACGTACTCGGCGGAAAAGGGCGTGCTGATCTTCGCCGCGACGAATATGGCTCCTCTAAACACCTACAAAGTCTACGAGTTGTGGCTGATCCCGGCGGACGGCAAGGCGCCGGTTCCGGTGGGGACGTTCCAGCCGGATGCGAAGGGGTACGCGAACCTGATCTCGACGAAGCTGGCGAAGGGCGTCGAAGCGAAGGCGTTCGGGATCACGGTGGAGGATAGTGGTGGCTCGAAGACGCCTACGCTGCCAATCTTGATGAGCGGAGCTTAGCGGTCTAGTCCGATGTATCTTTTTATGTTGGAAGAGAGTCATCCTCGCGGATGACTCTTCCGCTTTAGCTGGGCGTACCTTGCGAGGTATCGCGCTAGAATCACTGCCATGCGATTCTTCCTTTGCGCTCTTCCTGCGATGCTTCTAGCCGGCAGCTTCGCCGCGCCGCTCAAGGCTGCTACTCCGGAAGAACAAGCGGTGCTTGCACCGGTGCAGGCGGTCTTCGACGGCATGGCGAAACGCGACGCGGGCGCGATTCAACAACCTCTGCTACCCGGTGGGATGATCTTCGTTATTCGGGACGGCAAGACGACGCAGGTGACCTTCTCCGCCTTCGCCGAACGTGTCGGGAGACCGGGGCCAAAGATCGAGGAGCGGATTCACGGCCCCGTCGTACACATCGATGGCGATCTTGCGGTGGTATGGGCACCGTTCGACTTTCTGCTGGAGGGCAAAGTCGATCACTGTGGAACGGATCTCTTCAACCTCGTCCGCACGAACGGAACTTGGCAGATTGCGACGATAGCCTACAACAGCCACACGGATTGCCCTGCGCGTTAGCGTTCCTGCTTCTCCTGGACTTGCTTCTCCTGGACTGCTGCTGCTTCTTCTTCCCCGTGGTGTGTCTTGAAGTCGAAGGTGGTCAGGCTGCGGAGAACGATGGAGTCCGATCCGTTGGCGAGCCCGAAACCGACGCCAAGCTGCCAGTTGATGGCATGGATGGGATGCGCCTCGAAGGTTGCGAAGAGGACCTGCTGCTTCTGCAGGATCGAGATCGGTTGCGAGAGTTGGCGGTACTGCGAGTAATATTCGATGCCGGGCTGGAAGCGGTATTTCTTGTACAGTGCGCTGATGTCGACACCGGGCGTCGGAGGCGTTCCGCGCTCTTCGCCGGTGGTGGGGATGTTGACCTTGGGATTGAAGTCGACAAGAAAGTTGCCCATCTCCTTCTCGACGATGCCGCGAACCTCGACCTCCTGCGCGGCGGCGTAACTCTTGCGCGGAATCGTGTATTCGAGAAGCATCGCGAACTTTGCGCTGTGCTCGTTTTCGCTGGCGAAACGATACTTCGCTTCGAGGCGCCCCCTGCGTGAACTGGGTGCCGGTGCGGTCCGTGCTCATGACGTCGAAGTAGACGGAGGAACTCAGCTTGTTAGTGACGCCGTATTCGAGTTCGGCGGAACGCGCCGTGAGTCCGGAACGCTGGGTGTCGGAACCGGCTGGATTGGCGTTGAAGTGGTCGTAGAGTGCGCTGCTGCGCGGGACGTAGGTCGACCAGAAAGACGGTTCAAAAGAGCCGCGCTCGGGGGTTTCGTAGTTAAAGACCTTGTAGAAGTTGGCGGGTTCGAGTGCCTTGACGGTGTCATCCTGCGCGTACAACGGAGTGAGGTGGCTGGTGAATCCTGCTCCGAGAAACACAAGGGTGAGGCTCGTCCGCTTTACTGCTGCGAGAAGGTGCAGGGTCTTCGACGTGAACGCGCGCATGAGCTTGCCTATCGCCTCTGGAATGATTGCGGGAACTTTCTCCCCTATCGGCGATGCGGCAGGACGTGTTCAGCGGAGGCTGTGGAAGACGATGCGCGACGGTAACGTTTCGGCGCTGACCTTACTGATCGAGACGGACGACAAGTAGCGACGCGTCATCGTGGAAGTGATCCTCGGCGAAGAGGCTAACAGCGCGCATCACCTCGGCGCGGATGCTGTGCGCGGTGTCGCCACCATTGAGCGCCGCGGCTACGAGGCGGTCGTCACCGAACTCCTCACCGGTGGGGTTGAATGCTTCGGTAACACCGTCGGTTGAGATGAGGATGCGGTCGCCGGGCCGCAGCGCGAACGCCTGATCGGAGAAGACGGCGCCCGGAAGGATGCCGAGGACGGGTCCAGAGCCGGGGAGCGGGATGACTTCCGAACCACGCAGGAGAAGGGGTGCGTTGTGGCCGGCGAGTTCGTAGGTGAGGGTCATGCGCTTGCGGTCGAGGATGCCGTAGACGAGGGTGACGAAACGGCCCGTCGGGAGGCTGGCGCAGAGGGCCTGGTTGAGGCGATGGCAGAGGCGGGCGGGGCTGGACTCGTCAGGTGCGAAGGCGCGGAGGGTGGCCTGGAGGTTGGCTGTGATGAGAGCGGCGCTCATGCCCTTGCCGGAGACGTCGGCGAGGCAGAAGGCAATGCGGGAGTCGCTGAGGACGAGTACGTCGAAGTAGTCCCCGCTGACGGTTCGGGCGGGCTGCCAGGCGCAACTGATCTCGACACCGGCGATCTGCGGGATGGTGCGGGGAAGGAGGCTGGACTGGATCTCAAAGGCGTCGCGGAGATCAGAGGCCTGGGTTTCGAGCTCCTGGCGTCCGTACTGGACCTGTTGCGCGAGCTGGTTGTTTGCGGCCTGCAGGCGGGCGCGAACGGAGGCGAACACCCGCATGCTGACGCCGATGACAAAGCAGATGAGCGCTCCGTAGGGGATGTCGCCCTTTCGCAGGTCGGCCAGAGGCGCCATCGGAATCCGCAGGATGAGCCGGTCGATTACACCTCCGGCCGCGCTGGCGATGAAGGAGACCGGGAGCAGGATCGCGAGGAAGGCGATCCAGTCCTGCGGGAAGGCGAAACTGAAGAACGGCACAGCGAGGGAGAGGAGGACGTTGAGGACATTTCCCGCAACGAAGCTGTAGATGAGCGTGCTGGGAAGACTGGCACGGTCGATCAGGAACCACTGGATGGCAGAGACGCTGAGGGCAACCGCGAGCAGTAGAAGCTGCGATCGGAAGAAGGTGATGCCGGAGTATCGCTCATAGGCGCGGAGCCTGTTTTGCAACGGCTGGAACAAGCAAACCTCGAAGGCTGGAAGAGTCTGAGCAACGCTACGGACATGGTTACACGACTGTGAGCGTTCGAGGTCTGCTTTTGGTTGTGGGCGCCGGAAAGGCTATGGAATCAGGCGGAGTTTGCGCAGGAGCGTGAAGAGGTCGAAGAAGCTTGCAGGGGTCTCCTGGTAGGCGGTGAAGCCGAGGCTGCGGCTGTTGCTCATGTCGTTGATGCAGGCGAGTTCGCGGCCAAGATCGGCGTCGGTGTGCCACCAGGATACGAGGCGATCGATATCGGGCTCGGCGAGGTCATATTTGGCGGCGATGTCCGCCCATACGAGTGCGGCGTTCTGCATGCGCGTCTCTAGGGGAGCGATGGGGTTAGGCGGCCCTGCGGCTTCAACGCCGAACCTTGCGGCGAGTTGGGGCCAGAGCCAACGCCAGCGGAAGACGTCTCCGTTGACCACGTTGAAGGCCACGTTATGGGCGGCGGGCGTGATGGCAGCCCATTCAAGATGGGTGGCGAGAAGACGGGCATCGACCACGTCCGTGAGGGCGTTCCACTGGAAGTCAGAGCCGGGGAAGACGAAGGGCTGGCCTGTCTCGCGGCAGATGCTCGCGTACACAGCGAGCGTAACGCCCATGTTCATCGCATTGCCGTGAGCGTAGCCGATGATGGTGTGCGGACGGTGGACGCTCCAGGTGAAGCCCTGGCGGGCGGAGGCGGCGTAGAGGATATCTTCCTGGGTGTAGTAAAAATTCTCGCCGGGGAGACGTGGGTTGTCTTCGCGGAAGGGAGTTTCGGCGGCGCTCTGGCCGTAGGACTCGAAAGGTCCGAGGTAGTGCTTGGTGCCGGTAGTCAGGGCAGCGTGGCGGATCTTGTGATCAGTAAGCGCGGCGAAGAGGTTCTCCATCATCGTGCCGTTGACGCGAATGTTTTCGGCCTCGGTGGGCTGGCGGAGCCACGTGGTGTAGAAGACGTCAGTGATACTCAGCGGGGCGAGGGCAGCTTTGAGCGCGGTGGGGTCGAGCAGGTCGGCCGCCACTGGATCTACTCCAGGTGATGGCTTCGGATTACGGGCAAGGCCGTAGACCTTCCAGGCGTTTGCTGCGAGGTGTGTCGCGAGATTGCCTCCGGTGATACCGGTTGAGCCGACGACGAGTGCGGTTCTCTTTTCAGCCATGCTTGTGACTCCCGACCTTTTGATGCCACGGAGGACGTAACGGCTCGGAGGAGACTTGGCGTTCGCAAAAGACGAAGGCCCTGTCGACGACTGAGCATGGACAGGGCTTCTGGATGGAGCTGGTTACTTAGGGGGCGGTGACGCGGACCATGACACCTTTGCCCTGCAGATCGACCGTGGTTTGGAGGGTGTCGGTATCGGTGCGGATGATGGTCATAGTGCTGTTGTCCGCAGAGGTAACGTAAACCTTGCCGGTGGGGGTAGCGTTCGAGACGGCCAGGAAGTTGGGATGGCCGCTGACGGGGATGGTCGCGGTGACGACGTTGCTGGTCAGATTAACGACCGAGACGCTGCATCCAGTGGAGACGCCTGCGACGGGAACGGTTGCGCAAGGAAGGCTTGGATCACCACCGTTAGCTACGTAGGCGCGCGTTCCGTCAGCTAGGACCGCGACATTAACAGGGTTGACGCCGACCGGCACGCTGGCGAGCACGGTGCCGAATCCCGCGGCATCGACCGGGTTGGTGGGGTCGCAGTTCGGATTGGTGACAGCGGCTGCGGCGTTGCAGAGAGGGATGCTGACAACGGAAAGCGATCCTTGGTTCGATCCAGTGCCGGCGTTGGCGACGACGAGTTCGGATCGCGTGGTCGCGAAATCGGCCCAGACGGGCGCGGTGCCGACGGAAATAGTTCCTGGCGCGCTACTTCCGGTGAAGGAGTCGAGGGCGTTCGTCTGGGCGTTGATGACCGAGACCGTGTTGCTGCCCTTGTTCATGATGTAGGCGCGCTTGAAATCAGCGGTCATGACGCCGTAAACGGGGGTGATGCCGACCGGGACGGTCGTGGTGACGGCATTCGAAGCGACGTCGATGGCTGCGGCCTGGCCTATGGCTGTACCGGAGCCCTGCACAAGGGCGTAGAGGCGCTGGGCGGCGTTTGCTCCGACGACGTACACAACGTTATCGCCGACTGTGAGCTCCTGGCGCAGAGCGGGAGGCGTTCCACTGAACTGGCCGACGACGCCGCGACCGGGTTCGCTGACGTACACGTAGGTCCCCTGCGGGAAGACGCTGATCGGATTCGAGCCTGCGAGCAGCGTGCTTTGCAGAACAGCACTCGATATAAGTTGATTGGAGACGTCGAAGGAGGTCAGCGTACCGTCACCGTTAAGGGTATAGCCGTTGCTTCCGGCGGAGTCCATGACGAAATACTTAGGATCAGGGCCGATGTTGGCGGTGACGAGGACGGTATCGCCAGAGAAGTCGACGATCGTCACCAGGCCGGGGGTCGTAGCCCCTGTCGAGGAGATGGCGACCGCGTACTTTTGCGGCTGGGAGGCCGGTCCTACGGGGTTGATCGCCGTGACGACGGGCCGGTAGGTGTTGCCGCACCCGATGAGGGCGGCGAGAACAAGGGCGGAGGCGGCGTCGCGGAAGTAACCCGAGTGCTTACGGCGGGACGCGATGGCCGGTGTCGGTGCGGAGGGGTCTGCCTGGATGCTGACAGGGGTCGGGACGTTCGATCTTTCGGCTGGCTGCAAAACTGCTCCCACGATGCTGCTTGTTTTGGGGTTCTGGTTCCGTACGGCGTGCGAGATGCTCTTCGGTCTGCGCTTCGGTATGCTCAAAGCTCGATTGTAAATCAGCATGGGGATGGGGGCCGGGGGATGGTTGAGGAATCGGCGGGCTTGCAGGACGCGCCGAGGATTTGGCGAAAGTCGATTTCTGAGACGCAAGACGGGTTGCAGTCGGAATGGCTGGTCATCGGGGTGATCGCTGGTCTTTCGATGACTCTTGGACTCCGGATATTTGACGTCGTTGGCATGCAGGGGCCGCCGCCGTGGTTTTTGTGGTCGAGCGGTTTCAGCGTCGGCTTCGCACTGCTGGTCTGGGCGATGAGGGCCGGTACGGCGGGAGCGGCGGCGCTGGGTGGCGTGCTCTGCCTGAGCCTGCTGATCCGGTTACAGATCGGCGAACCCTGGACGATGACTGCCCTGCCGGAGCTGATTACGCTGTTTGTACTGACGTTCCTGGCGACGCGGTTCGGGCGAAAACGTAAAGAGGCGATGGGGACGGCAGAAGAGAAGCGGGGCAGACGAGCGGCACAGGTCGCGGCGAATCTTGGTGTGGCTGGCATTTGGGCTGCGTATCGGGGACATCCGTACCTTGTAACCTCGTTGGCTGCGCTCGCGGAAGCAACGGCGGACACGGTGTCATCGGAACTCGGGCAGGTACTTGGGGGCCGGACATTCCTGATCACGACTGGCGAACGAGTCGAGGCTGGGACGGATGGCGGGATGAGCGTACAGGGAACGTTGCTTGGAGCAGTGGCCGCCGGGGTGATTGCGCTTGTTGCGATTGCGCTTGGCGCGGTCGATGTCTCGAGCGGCCTGATCGTATTTCTTGCAGGATCCGCAGGCCTTCTGTTCGACAGCCTGCTTGGAGCGACGCTGGAACGCCGCGGTTGGCTGGGGAATGATCTCGTGAACTTCGCCTCGACTGCACTCGCGGCGTGGCTGGCCTTCGAGGCGGCAAAAGTCCTGGCGCCTCCTGTTCCGGCCTGGTAGGGCTTAGAGGCTCGACTGATCTTCGATCCGGCGATGCATCCAGCTTGCGTTCAGGTGGAAGCGAGCGCTCGTGTAGCTGAGCATCTCGTGAAGGTAGCGCTCCGTGAGATCGAGGTCGGAGATGTTGCCATAGGGAGGGCGGGGTGAGGTGTAAACCTCGAGGCCCTGCTGCCGGCAGAGATACTGGATGCGGAAGAGGTGGGTTCCGTCCGAAACAACAACCAGGCGTTGGAGATGATTGGCGCGGGCGATGTCGGCGAGACGATCAACCTGCTGCTCGGTATCGATGGAGCGGGTCTCGGCGATGATCTTGTCGAACGGAACGCCGTTGGCGAGGAGGAAGTCCCGAGCGACTCCACCTTCCGAGAGGCCGGAGTCTTTGTCGCCGCCCCCGCCGAGAGTGATGAGGAGTGGGGCAATCTGCTTGTTATAGAGACTGACGGCGTGGTCGAGTCGGGCGTGCAGGACGGGTGACGGTCGTCCGGCGTACTCGGCAGCTCCGAAGACGACGATGGCGTCTGCGGGCTGGGCGTGATCTGTCCGCGACGTGGCGCGGATCTCGTAGAAAAGCCATTGGCTCCAGGCAAGAGCCGCCAGGAGACACAATCCAAGAACACGCCGCAAGAAGAAGCGAGCAGTGGACTCAGGCTGGGGACGGCTCTGGCGGTAGGGAACGGGTCTCATGAGCGTTCTTGATCTGTATTTCTGATGTTCGGCGCCTGAACGTCGACGCCTGTTCTGAAAGTGATCCGCCTGATCAACGCTGGAGGGCGAGAGCGATCTCGTGTGTAGGAATAGCGCCCTCACGAAGGATCATCCACGAATTACCTCCGCCTGAGAGGTCGACGATCGTTGTGGGGACGGCGCGCGCTGTCGGCCCTCCATCAACGATGAGGTCAAGATGCTCCCCGATCTGGTCGCGAACGGAGGCGGCGTGGGTGCATTCGGGGTGACCCGAGAGATTGGCGGATGTGGCGGTGATGGGCAGGCCGAAGCGGGCGACAACAGCGCGGCAGATCGGGGCTTCCGGGACGCGAAGGGCGACGTTGCCGGTATGGGCCGTGACGCGAAGGGGGAGCTTCCCGCCTGCCCTGACGATGAGCGTGAGCGGACCAGGCCAGAATTTCTCGGCGAGCCGATCGAAGGCGAAGTCGATCTCGCGGGCGAGTTCGTAGGCCTGGGCGACTTCGGCGATGAGGAGAGAGAGAGGCTTGTTGCGGGCGCGGGACTTGAGATCGTAGATGCGGTCGACGGCGCGGAGATTGACTGGATCGACAGCGAGCCCGTAGAAGGTGTCCGTGGGCAGTGCAACCAGATGCCCGGCGTTGAGGGCGCGGACGACGGCGTCTATGTGCTCTGGTTCGGGCTCGTCGGGGTGTATACGGAGAGTCTCGGCCGTCAAATCCTGCTCCTGGGTGCTGGTTCCGGGTGATTCGGTAGTGCCTGCCGCGGGGAGATCCGCAAGTTCGCAGAATAGCATCGCGGGGGGTGTGGCTCAACGCAGGGCAGCCGAAGCGTAAACTTTTGAGATGGGTGAGCGGAACGGAATGGCCGAGATGCCGGGGTTCGTCGTGACGAGCCGGGCGAACGCGCGAGTGAAGCAGTTGCGCGCGGCCACGGCGGGAAATACGCGATTGAGCGGGGGACTGGTTGCGATTGAGGGAGAGACGCTGGTCGGCGAGGCACTGCGCAGCGGGTTGATGCTGAAGACCGTATTCGTGAGCGAACGACGGGAGGTTCCGCGAGGGCTTCCGGCGGGGGTCGAGGTGCTGCGGTGCTCGAACGAAGTGCTTCAGAGCGCGGTCGAGACGCAATCGCCGCAGGGGATAGCGGCACTTGTGCTGCCGAAGGTGTGGGAGATGGCGGATGTGTTCAAGGTGACAGAGCCGCTGCTGCTGATCGCCGTCGGTTTGCAGGATCCGGGAAACCTGGGGACTCTGATCCGGTCGGCAGAAGCGTTTGGTGCTGCGGGAGTGCTGGTGGCGACTGGGACCGTAGGGGCGTGGAACCAGAAGGTTCTGCGAGCTTCGGCCGGGTCGGTTTTTCGCGTGCCCGTGGTACAGGTGACGGAGGCTGAGGTTGTCGGCCTCCGGGAACGCGGCGTGAAGCTTCTGGCGGCGGTCGCGTCGGGAATTGGAGCGCTTCCGGCTGCGACGGCGTCGTTCAAAGGCACCTGCGGGGTGATGATTGGAAACGAAGGAGCCGGACTCGGGGCGAGTTGGGTGGCAATGGCGGATGCACTGGTGACGATTCCCTGCCCCGGAGCCGTCGAGAGCCTGAATGCTGCGGTGGCCGGATCGGTGTTGCTCTATGAGGCGAGCCGTCAACGGAGTGCGGCATGAGCCTCTTCGATGTATCGCCTGTGGCTTCGTCTGGTAGGGGGCCAGCCTCGCGTCGGGCTCCCCTGGCCGAGAGGATGCGTCCGCGGACCCTCGAGGAGTACGTCGGGCAGGAGCATCTGCTTGGGCCGGGCAAGCCTCTGCGTCTGGCTATCGAGCGGGATGATCCCTCTTCGATGATCTTCTGGGGTCCACCGGGAACGGGGAAGACGACGCTTGCGGAGATCATCGCGCAGCGGACCGAGGCCAGCTTTATCGAGTTTTCCGCAGTGCTGAGCGGGATCAAAGAGATCAAGCAAGTGATGGTCGAGGCGGAGAAGGCCGCGGGGTTTGGATCGCGGACGATCCTCTTCGTCGATGAGATTCACCGGTTCAATAAAGCCCAGCAGGATGCGTTTCTGCCGTACGTCGAACGGGGAACGATCCGGCTGATCGGCGCGACGACGGAAAATCCCTCATTCGAGATCAATGCTGCGCTTCTGTCGCGGTGCCGTGTGTATACGCTTCGTGGGTTGAGTGAGGCCCAGGTGATTGCCCTGCTCGAACGGGCTTTGGCGGACTCCGAACGCGGACTTGGGGACATGGGGATCGAGGCTGACGACGAAGCCTTGGCGACTATCGCCTCGTATGCGAGCGGCGATGCGCGAAACGCGCTGAATGCGCTGGACGTGGCGGCGTCGCTTGCCACGGGACGAGGGGAGCGTGTGCTGACGAAGGCGCTTGCCAGCGAGGCGATGCAGCGGCGGGTTCTGCTCTACGATAAGAAGGGCGAGCAGCACTACGATGTCATCTCGGCGCTGCATAAGAGCGTGCGTAACTCGGATGCGGATGCGGCGCTGTACTGGCTTGGAAGAATGCTCGAGGCTGGCGAAGATCCGATGTATGTGGCGCGGCGGGTCGTGCGGATGGCGGTCGAGGATATTGGACTGGCCGCTCCGGAGGCGTTGAACCTGTGCCTGAGCGCGCGGGATGCGATGCACTTTCTCGGGCAGCCCGAGGGCGGGTTGGCGTTGGCACAGGCTGTGGTCTATCTCGCGCTGGCTCCGAAATCGAATGCGGTTTACACGGCATACGGGGCGGTGCAGGCGGATATCGAGAAGACGGCGGCAGACCCGGTACCACTGCATCTGCGGAATGCGCCGACGAAGCTGATGAAGGAACTCGACTATGGGCGTGACTACCAGTACGCGCATGATGTCGAAGGGAAAGTAGCGGCGATGGAGTGTCTTCCGGCCTCGCTCGCCGGCCGGAGATACTTCGTGCCGACTGACCAGGGGCGGGAGAAGGCGCTCGGCGCACGTATGGATGAGATTCGCAGGATCAAAGCAGAGAACGCAGGGAGAGATGATGGGCAGTGAGTTAGCGACGGGATTCGATTGTGACGTGTGCGGACAGCATCATGAGGTATTGCCTCTGAGCTACAGTGTGAAGGCTCCTGCAGCGATGCTGGCAATTCCGGACACGGACTGGAACGAACGGGTGATGATGACGCCGGATCAATGCGTGATTGATGGGAATACGTTCTACCTGCGGGGGAGGATTCCGGTGCCAGTGATCGGGCTCGAGGAGCCGTTTATCTGGGGCGTTTGGGCTGAGGTCGGACCGAAGGATTTCCTGCGGGCGAACGAGCTTTGGAATACGCCTGGGCGCGAATCGGAGGCGCCGTTTCGGGGATACCTCGATACGAATGTCTTCCTGTTCGGGAATACGATGAACCTCGAGGTCTGGGTGCAGACGCAGATCGTTGGGCATCGACCGCACTTTGCCATTGCGAATGAACAGCATCCGCTGGCTATCGAACAGAGGGACGGGATCACGATGGAACGCGTGGTCGAGATCGCGGAGATGGTGCTGCACGCGGGGGAGCCCGAAGCGTAGAGCCAGGGGGTGGCCGCATACGCTGGGCGGGCAAGACCGATGGCTTGTCCGCCCCCCGTAATTTAACGTGCGACTTTGCCAGCTCGTGGTACACCTAACGGATACATGCAGAGCGCCCGCGAACTCGTCTCCTGTCGCCGCATGTTCCTCTTCTGTTGTTGTTAAATCCCTCTGATTACTTCCCTCCTTCTTCCTTCTCTCTGACCTGCGGCCCAACTTGGGTCTGGTCTACCTTCACATTGCATGTTCCGGAGTGACTTATGCCTGCCACGTCGTCTCCCTCGTCTTCTGTCGCCAAGAGGTTCGCTCTATCGTCCGACGTCTGGGCTGTTGTGTTCTCGCTTGCGCTTGCTCTGCTTGTGCGTGTGGGCGTGATCAAGTTCGTGAGTTGGTAGTTCGGATTCCCTGGAGATCGTTATGGCTACAAGTTCCGCGCTTCCGCTTCCGGTTAGGAAAGACCGCGATGACGTCAACGAAAACGGCATTCTCGGGTTGATTCCCGGTATCGCGCTTCTCGCCGTTGTCGGCTACGCGGGCAAGTTCATCGAGCAGTCGATTGCACAGTATGGCAAGGCACATCACCTTGTGCTGCCGAATGTCGAGTACGTGCTTTGGGCGATCCTGATTGGCGTCGTCATTGCGAATACGGTTGGGCTGCCGAAGATCTTTCGCGCGGGCGTCGCCACGTACGAGTTCTGGCTGAAGGCTGGGATCATCCTGCTTGGGGCTCGGTTCATCCTCGGCGACATCCTGCACCTGAGCGGGATCTCGTTTGTGCTGATCTTCCTTGAGCTTGCGATGGCGCTGACGTTCATGACCTTCCTTGGACGTGGATTTAAGCTGTCGCCGAAGCTAATCTCGCTGCTTGCGGTTGGATCGAGCGTCTGCGGCGTCTCGGCAATCATCGCGACGCAGGGTGCGATCGAGGCGGATGAAGAGGATTCGTCTGTGGCGATTGCGGCGATCCTTGCGCTTGGAGCGATCTCACTGGTGTTCTTCCCTCTTGTCGGCCACACGCTGCATATGTCGGATCATGCGTATGGACTTTGGACGGGGCTTGCGGTCGATAATACGGCTGAGGCTACGGCCGCGGGTGCGCTGTACTCGGATGCGGCGGGCAAGTTCGCGGTGCTCGCGAAGACTTGCAGGAATGCGTGCATCGGCTTTGTGGTGCTTGGCTATGCGCTCTACTGGGCGCGCAAGGGGCAGGCGAAGGAGATCGAGAACAAAGGTGCGTTCCTCTGGAAGAAGTTCCCGAAGTTCGTGCTTGGATTCCTGTTCATCTCGTTCGTGGCTACAATCGGCACACTTGATCCGAAGGTGTTTCCATCACTCGCTGGACTGATTCCGTATGGGTTTACCAAGGCTCAGATCGTGGCGCTTGGGAACCTGAGCCGATGGGCGTTTCTACTGACCTTCGCTGGCGTTGGTCTGAGGACGAGCTTTGCCGATCTGAAGAAGCAGGGCTTCAAGCCGTTTGTAGTGGGAGCGATTGGTGAGATTGCGATTGCCGCGATCACGCTTGTGCTTGTGCTGGCCGCGGATCACTACCATCACCTTTAAGTTCAGGTCTTCTTCCGGATGAAGGTCTCGGGTGAGCCTTCGTCCGGGTTGACGAAGATGACGTCCTTCGGGTCGCGTCTCGGCGTGTCGAGGGCCAGGAAGACTACGGGCTGCTCGAGGATCTGCGGCATCGCGTGGATGGTGTTGCGCTGGAAGACCAGGAGATGACCGGGAGCGAAGGGTGCTTCGTTCGCCGGATCGCCCATCCAGAAGGTTCCTCGGCCGGAGAGGACGTAGAGATGCTCGTCGCAGTTCTGGTGGTAATGCGCTGGAGCTCCGCGATAGACGCGGAAGACGCGGGCGCTGGCTGAGGGCGAATCGGTCAGGTAGGTGTCGAGGAGCATCGTGTCGGCTTGGTCGGGGAAGGAAGCGGCGATCTGGGTGAGGTCGAAGCGGAGGTTCTCCATGGGTGTGATGATAGCGGGCATAATGGAAGAGGACCGTTTGCGGAAGCTTCAGGATAGGAAAAGAACAGAATGCCTTTGAATTGCGGAATCGTTGGGCTTCCCAACGTTGGGAAGAGCACTATTTTCAATGCGCTGACATCAGCCAAAGCGCAGGCGGCGAATTACCCGTTTTGCACGATCGATCCGAATACTGGCGTTGTGACGGTGCCGGATGCGCGGCTGGATAAGATCTCGTCGATGGTGAAGCCGGATCGGACGGTTCCGACGACGATGGAGTTCATCGACATTGCTGGTCTGGTCGAGGGCGCGAGCAAGGGTGAAGGACTTGGCAACCAGTTTCTGGGGCATATCCGTTCGACCGATGCTGTGCTGCATGTCGTGCGGTGCTTTGCCGATCCGGAGGTGATTCACGTTGCGGGTGGCGTGAATCCGCTGCATGACATCGACATCATCAATACCGAGTTGCTGCTCGCGGATTTAGATACGGTTGAGAAGCGCTATGGAAAGATCGAGCGGGTGCTGAAGTCCACTTCGGACAACAAGATCAAGACCGAAGGCGCGGCGCTCGAGAAGCTGCTGGAAGCGCTTCGGGATGGGCGGGCGGCGAGGACTGTCGAGCTTTCCGAGGAAGAGAAGCCCTGGACGCGCGATCTGCATTTGATCACCGCGAAGCCTATGCTCTATGTCGCCAATGTGGATGAGGACGGGCTTCTTGGCGAGAATCCGTGGGTTGCCGCAGTTGAAGGCCGCGCAAAGGAAGATGGAAGCGAGATCGTTCGCATCTGCGGTTCGATGGAATCGGAGATCGCGCAGCTTGAAGTGAGCGAGCGGGCCGAGTTTCTTGAAGGCATGGGACTCGAGGAGCCAGGATTGAACCGGCTGATTCACCAGTCGTACAAACTGCTCGACCTGATCACCTACTTCACGGCTGGCGTTCAGGAGGTTCGGGCGTGGACGATTCGTCGTGGGACGAAGGCTCCTGGCGCTGCGGGCGTGATTCACTCGGACTTCGAGAAGGGGTTCATCAAGGCCGACTGCTATCACTGCGAGGATCTGTTCCGGCTTGGGAGCGAGCAGGCAGTGAAAGAGAAGGGTCTCCTTCGGTCGGAAGGCAAGGAATACATCGTGAAGGATGGCGATATTCTCTTCTTCAAGTTCAACGTTTAGCCGCGCTGGGGGGTGTACCCCCCTCCCCACTGTCGGGGCGCAAGTATTTTGTTATCAAGGGCTTACGGTTGCACATCCGCTGCAAATATCAGATTTCAAAGGACTTACGCCCTAAATATTAGTAGATAAAGGACTTAGCGCTAGTTTCCCGCTGATGCCCCCGAGCTCCTGGCTTCGAAGTGAGCGAAGCACCTGCGGCGGGGGAAGTGACATTAGGAAAGGACGCTACCCTGGGGCGGTCCTGATTGTTTCTTCCTCTGCTTTAATTGTACCGAGACGACCATAACTAAAAGGACACGATTTATTATTTATATTTCCTTTTAAATGAGCGACTTATCGTTTCCTACCCCTTGACAGGTTTTTGCCTGCTAGCGCCCTTCGCTTCATCGGCCTGGGGGCCACAGAGTTGTCAGGTTACAAGCCGCCCGAGAATTCAACGAAGATTCAAATCTCCTTCAAATTGTGGAACGTCGCCTGCGCGACTCTACTCGAGGAGAACTCGATGCCTGGACAACTTGGGAAACAGAAGAAGCTAAAGCTGATGCTTTCGCTTGGGGGCGCTGTCGCGCTTGTGGTGGCCATGGTGGCATGCGCGGGTAGCATTACGCCGGTCGCGACAACGACGACGGCTTCGAGCACCGCGATTGCCGGCGGGAAGATCAAGCATGTATTCGTGATCACGCTTGAGAATGAGAACTACTCCACCACCTTCGGTGCGACTACGAAGTCGCCCTACCTGGCTACGACGCTGACGGCGAAGGGTGCGCTGCTGACGCAGTACTTCGGCACGGGGCATGTGAGCCTGGATAACTATATTTCGATGATGAGCGGGCAGGCGGGAACTCCTCAGACGATCTCGGACTGCAATACGTTCGCGGACTATAAGCTCACCGGGACGACGGCGGATGGACAGTCGATGGGCACGGGCTGCGTTTATCCGGCGACCGTGCTGACGCTGGCCGACCAGGTGAAGGCTGCCGGGTTTACCTGGAAGGGATACATGGGCGATATGGGCAACGATCCATCGCGTGAGAGCGCGACGTGCGGTCACCCGGCACTGAACGCGACCGATCTGACCCAGATTGCCGAGGCTCCGAGCGCCACGGTGCCCGCGGGCGACCAGTATGCGACGCGGCATAATCCGTTCATGTACTTCCACTCGATCATCGATTCGAGCGACTGCGCGACGCACGTTGTGAACCTGAACAACAACCTGCAGACGGACCTGGGGTCGCTGTCTACCACGGCGAACTTTACGTTCATCACGCCGAGCCTGTGCGACGACGGCCACGATGCGCCTTGCGTCGATGGGCGGCCGGGCGGGTTGACGTCGGCGGATGCCTTCCTGCAGAAGTGGATTCCGATTATCCAGGCTTCGCCGGCGTATGCCGATGGGCTGATCATCATCAACTTCGATGAGAGCGGCGCGGCGAGTACAAGCGTGGACGCTTCGGGCAATATCAACGTGGTGGAGACGGGTGCGGTGTGCTGCAACCAGCAGCCCGGTCCGAACCTTGCCGCTTACCCGATGAGCCAGACCTTTCCGTACAAGGGCGCGGGTTACAACCTGACCTACCAGAACTATGGCGGCGATGTGACCGGCGCGGTGCTTCTATCTCCGTTCATCAAGGGTGGAACGGTATCGAATACGCCGTATAACCACTATTCGCTGCTGCGTTCGATCGAGGATATCTTCGGGATCACGACGCACCTTGGCTACGCGGGACAGACCGGGCTGGTGAGCATGGGAACGGATATCTTCAACAACGTGCAGTAAGAACCAACGAACGTTTTGTGGTCCCTTGATCGCTTTGCGGTCAGGGGACTTTCGCTTTTTCTCCAGCCATGGTTTCGATGTCTCGAATTACATTTCTCTCGGCGATTCTTACGTTTTCTCTTGTGGCTGTCGGCTGCAACGGGCCTGGGCGCGAGCGGGGCGCGGCTGTTCCAGTGTCGGCGGTGTCGGCTGCGACGGCTGATCCTGTTGCTTTGCTTGGGCGTTCTCTTTTCTTCGACCCTTCTCTGTCGGCTTCGGGAAAGCTCTCATGCGCTTCGTGCCATGATCCGGGACATGCTTATGCTCCGGCTAACACGCTGTCGGTGCAGCGTGGTGGAGCCGAGATGAAGAGCGCCATCTTTCGTGCGGTTCCTTCGTTGAGCTATGTGCTTGGGCGCACGCCGAACTGGCACCAGGAGCGGGCGAGTTCGTTCGTGGAACGGCTGGAGGAGAACGATAATCCGCCTTTCGGCGGGTTTGGGTGGGATGGGCGGTTCAAGACCCTGGGAGAGCAGGCGGCGTTTCCGCTGCTTTCGCCGGAGGAGATGGCGAACGCGGGGGCTTCGGCCGTTCTGGAAAAGCTGAAAGGCACGGACTACGCTGCGCGGATTCGGAAGACGTTTGGGGATGAGGCGTTGCGCGATCCGGATGCGGCGATGGCAGCGGTTGGGAAGGCTTTGGAGCGCTTCGAGCTGACAGATGCGAGCTTTCATCCCTACTCGAGCAAGTTCGATGCGGTGCTCGATGGGAAAGCGGCGTTCTCGGAGGCGGAGGCGCGTGGGGAGCGGCTGTTCAACGATCCGGCGCGGGGGAACTGCGCTTCGTGCCACACGAGCGCAAGAGGCGCGGACGGGTCGCATCCGCTCTTCACCAACTTTCAGTTCGAGGCGCTTGGCGTGCCTCGGAATGGGACGCTTGGGGCGAATAAGGACTCCACCTTTTATGATTTGGGACTTTGTGGGCCACTGCGCAAGGATCAGTCGGCGACCGAGGCGTACTGCGGGATGTTCAAGACGCCTACGCTTCGCAACGTGGCTACGCGGGGGGCCTTCTTTCACAATGGCCGGTTCCATACGCTGCGGGAGGCGTTGGAGTTTTATGTGGAGCGGGATACGAATCCGGAGAAGTTTTACCCACGCGGGAAGGGCGGGGCGGTCGACAGGTTCGACGATCTGCCGGCGAAGTATCGGGCGAATGTGGATATTGTCGATCTTCCGCTGACGAAGCATCGGGGCGAGACGCCGGTGTGGTCTGAGCGGAATATCGATGATGTGATGGCGTTTCTGCAGACGCTTACGGATGGGTATGGGCAGTGATTCGGATTGACTGGAATGGACGGATCGATGGGATATAGTGGCTAAGACCGTGGTTTTCTTACGCCGGATCTTTCGTGCATTCCAGTATCGTGACTTCCGCATCATGTGGCTGGG
This sequence comes from Granulicella sibirica, assembly GCF_004115155.1. Lineage (NCBI taxonomy): Bacteria > Pseudomonadati > Acidobacteriota > Terriglobia > Terriglobales > Acidobacteriaceae > Granulicella > Granulicella sibirica. Next base: position 983,652 of record NZ_RDSM01000003.1, on the reverse strand, counting down.
AGCGTGTGTCTCCACGATCGGCACCTTTGTGCAGCAGTTCGCGCAGAGCTGGCTGGTCTATGACCTGACGAAAGACCCGTTTTACCTCGGGCTCGATCTCTTTCTCGGACAGCTTCCCTTTATGTTGTTTTCGCTTGTCGGGGGCGTGTTTGCCGACCGCCTCGACAGGAAGAAGATGCTGCTCTGTTCGCAGGTCATCCAGATGGTCTGCGCGTTCGCGCTGGCGCTGCTCTTCTTCCTGCACGTGGTGAAGGTGTGGCACATCCTCACGCTTTCGTTCCTGGTTGGGGTGGGGCAGTCGTTTGGCGGACCGGCTTACTCGGCGCTGTTGCCTACGCTGGTTGGGCCTGAGGATCTGGCGAACGCGATCTCGATGAACTCGATCCAGTTCAACCTGGCGCGGATTATCGGGCCGACGATTGGCGGGCTGGCGTATACGGCGCTCGGGGCGACGTGGTGCTTTACGCTGAACGGGATCTCTTATCTTGCGGTGATTGTGTCGCTGGTCGTGATCAAGGTGAAGTTCGTTCCGGCGAAGACGCAGAACTCCGTGATGAAGAGCATGCATGAAGGGATACGGTTCATCCGGGAGCGCGAGGGACTGACTGCGCTGGTGGTTCTGGCGTTCTGCACGACTCTGTTTGGGTTTTCGCTGTCGGGGTTTCTGCCGGTGATCGTGCGGACGATCTTTCACAAGGGGCCGGAGACGTATGAGCTTCTGCTGGTGTGCTCGGGAGCTGGATCGATCTGTGGGGCGCTGATTGTGGCAGCTATGGAACGGCTTAAGGGACAGGGGCGGATCGCGCTGATGACGTTGTCGGGGCTTGGGCTGGCGACGGCCGGGTTCGCGTTCTCGCGGTGGCTGCCGCTCTCGTGCGTGCTGATCTTTCTGAGCGGGATGATGGTGATGGCTTCGGCTTCGCTGATGATTTCGCTGGTGCAGTTGATCGTCGCGGACTCGATGCGCGGGCGCGTGATGAGCGTGTACAACCTTGCGTTCCGGGCGGGGATTCCGCTGGGGGCGCTGGTGATGGGGAAGATGATTCCCTGGTGGGGCGTGTCGAAAGCGGTGTCGGGGTTTGGGCTGGCGCTGGTGGGCGTGGCGGTTTATTTCTTTATCGTGCTGAAGAACACGGGTACGTTCCGGAAGCTTGCCTGATTCTCCGCGAGCGGACGCTTACTTCGTGTCCTTGTCGATGGCATCGAGTACAACACCCTTGGTGAGGACCTCGGGGAGGACGTCGGCGGCGGCTTCATTGGCCGTGGGGTAGATCACGTACGTGGGGACGCCGGAGCGGTTGAGTGCGGCGAGCTCTTTGGTGATGGCGGGGTCGTACTGGGTCCAGTCGGCGCGGATGAGGGTGACCTTGCGGTCGGCTAGTTGCTTCTGGACCTCGGCGGAGCGGAGGACGACGCGCTCGTTGACCTGGCAGGAGAGGCACCAGGCGGCGGTGAAGTCGATGAACACGGGCTTGCCGGCGGCGCGAGCGTCGGCGACGGTCTGCGTGGTGTAGGGGAGCCAGGTGAGGCTTGTGTCCTTGGGTTGATACAGCGGGAAGGCGATCGCCAGAGCACCGAGGACGACGGCGGTGATGGTGCTCTTGAGCTGGGCGGGCCAGCGGGCGAGAGCCCAGCCGGCGATGGCCAGGAGCAGGAGGCTCAGGAGAAGATCCGACTCGCGGTTGACGCCGAGGCTGGGGTTGGTGGGCGAGGCGTAGAGGTTGCCGTAGACCCAGAGGAGCCAGGCGACGGTCGCGAAGAGGGGGACGGAGGTGAGTTGCTTGAGGGTCTCCATCCAGGCGCCGGGCTTGGGGAGGATCTTGATCCAGGCGGGTTGGAAGCTCAGGGCGAGATAGGGGACGGCGAGGCCGAGGCCTAACGCGGTGAAGACGGCGAAGGTGATTCCGGCCGGTTGGGCGAGGGCGAAGCCGATGGCTGCTCCCATGAGCGGCGCGGTGCATGGGGTGGCGACGATGGTGGCGAGGACTCCGGTGAAGAAGCTGCCGGTGTAGCCCTGCTTTTTGGCGAGGTCGCCGCCGACGCTGGTGAGGGACAGGCCGAGGTCGAACTGGCCGGCGAGCGATAAGGCGAAGAAGAAGAGGCCGAGCGCGAGGATGGCGATGAAGGTCGGGGACTGGAGCTGGAAGCCCCATCCGGCCTGGCTGCCGCCGGCGCGCAGGATGAGGAGGGCGGCGACGATGATCCAGAAGGAGACGAGGATGCCGAGGGTGTAGACGAGGCCGTGGGCGCGGAGGCGGGAGCGCTCTTCGCTCGAGGACTGGACTAAGGCGAGCCCCTTCAAGAACAGGACCGGGAAGACACAGGGCATCAGGTTGAGGATGATGCCGCCGAGGAAGGCGAGGCCGATGGCTACGGGGATGGTGACGCCGCTGGCCTGGGTTCCTTTGCCGGGGGCGATGGGCACTTCGCCGGGGACTACGGGAGCGGTGACGTCGTAGGACTCCTTGTCGGAGAGCTTGATGACGCCGCGCATCTCTTTGGGCAGGGCGGGGGTTGTTAGCTGGTGGGTCTGGGTGTCGGTGGAGCGGGGGATGCGGAGCTGGAAGCCACCGGGGATCAGGGTGAGGTCCTGGTCGGCGGCGTTGTCGATCTGGTCGGCCTCGTAGGGGTAGAACTCGGCGTCGTCGACCTTCTTGTTGGTGATGAGGGTGAGGACGAAGTCTTTCTTGCCGCCGAGGATGGAGTACTGCATGGTCGGCGGGAGGACGGAGGGCAGGAGCGTCAGTGCGGTGCCGAGGGCTCCTACGGGGGCTGGCGTGGGGATGGGGGTGGTGACGGCGGTGAGGTTCAGGCCGAGATGCGCGCGGCCGGGGATGCAGGTCTGGGAGCAGACGAGCCAGTCGACCTTGGCATCGAGATGGATGGGACCGGGCTTGACGGTCTTATCAGCGGTGAGGGTGATGGGGAATGCGGCGGTATCTTCGTAGCCGAAGTCCATGAGCGGGCCGAGCGGGAGGCGCGAGGGCGCGGGGAATTGCAGGGGGCTGGCGGTGATGCCGGGGGGGAGGGTCCAGGTGATGTGGGGCGGCTGGCCGGAGTCGCCGGCGTTGCGCCAGTAGACGTGCCAGTGCTCTTCGAGCGTGAGGACGAGGCCCGCCTGGAGGGTTCCGCCGGGGTTGATGCTCGGCGAGAGGGTTGTGAGCTCAGCCGTGAGGTGCTGCGCCTTGACGGGGCCGGGGCCGCCGTCGCCCACCACGTTGAGCTGAGCGGGAGCGGGGAGAGTGCCGCTGAGGAGGATCAGGAGTGCCAGCAGGATCGAGTTGGAACGGGCGCACGTCATCACACCTGATTGTAGATGCGCGAGAACCCGGTTAGTTACAGGTGGCGGTGCTCGACCATGATGCAGTGGTCCATGACGACGCGGATGCCTCCGGCTTCGGCGTGGGCGGCGGCTTCGTGGTTGACGATGCCCTGCTGGATCCAGATGTTGGGGAGGCCGAGGGTGAGCATCTCGTCCACGATGGCGGGGATGGCTTTGGGAAGGCGGAAGACGTCGACGATGGCGGGCCTGATGCCGGAGGAGACGAGTTCCGTCAGCGAGGGCCAGGATTTTTCGCCCAACACCTCGTCGATGGATGGGTTGATGGGGTAGATCGTGTAGCCGTGCTGCTGCATGTAGGCGGAGACGTAGTGGCTCGGCTTCTGCGGGTCGGCGGAGAGGCCGATGACGGCGATGCTACGGGGCGGGGTGCCGAGCATTGCGCGGATGGCTTCCGGCTCGTTCATTATTTTTTCCAGATGCCGAGGAGACGGCGCAGGAGGACGAGTTCGCCTAGATGGTAGGCGTTGTGATCGGCAACGAGGAGGGCTTCACGCAGGAGGTTCTGGCCTTCGCCCCAGCGGAAGGGCTTGTAGAGGTCGCCGGATGCGACGAGGGACTGGAACTTCTCGAGGTCGTTGTGGATCGCGGCGATGGCGGCGTTATCCCAGGAGCCGGGGTATGGGGGCTCGGGAGACTCAGGCCAGTAGGCCTTGGGCCACTCGATGGGCTGGTAGCCGCCGGTGGGTGGCGCGGAGAAGTCGAGGATGTCGCGGAGGGTGATGCGCATGTGCTCGAGCAACTGCCAGGCGGAGTAGGGGAGGTTTTCGGGGACGGTGGCGCGGAGTTCGACGGGGAAGTCTTTGACGGCGGCGTCGAAGGTGGCGTGAGCCTGGCCGCCATCGAGGAGGGCTTTGAGCTGCTTGCGGATTTCTTCGTTGTGCGGTTCGGTTGGCATGTGTTCCCTTCCTTGGCTTTGGATGCGGGTGGAGGGGCTTGGGTTCTTTGGAGTGCTATTTGGGTTCAAGGGAGGACACAAGGACACACGCAGATTCCCTTCGGGAATGACAACCAGAGAATCAACGGCAAAAACAAACATCAGCGGGGTTTGCGGGCTATGACTACCGTGAGGGGTGGGAATGTGGTGACGAGGCTGCCGTGTTTTGTCGTTACTTCGAGACCAAGCAGGCGGAATGCCTCGGCGTACTCGCCGGTGCGTTTGTAGTCGGAGATGAGGGCCGTTCCGCCGGGTTTGAGGACGCGGACGATTTGCCGGAGAGCCACGGTGCGGGTAGCCCGATCGTAGATGTTGTGAAGGCAGAGGTTCGAGACGACGACGTCGAAGGTGGCATCGGGGAACGGCATCTGTTGGGCCGGGATGCTGATGAGCGTGGCTCGAGAGGTGACGCCTTCGAGTTGCAGATTGTGGGTGGTGGCTTCGGGGGAGTTGCCGCCCATGTCGACGTTCGACCAGACGTCGATGCCGGTGGCGTGGCCGTCGGGGATACGTTTGGCGGCTCCGGCGAGAAGAAGGCCACGGCCACAGCCTACGTCGAGGACCTGCTCGTCGCCGCGCCAGTTATGGAGCGAGAGCATGAAGTCGCGGTGGCGGAACTTGCCTACCTTGACGTAGAGGAGGAACAACAGGCCCTCGCCGATGAGGAAGCCTGCGGGCCAGAAGAGGGATGGGGAGTTCAGCGCTACGTTTGGCGCGAGATGCACGGTGCGTGGCAGGAAGATCGCGAGGAGAAGGAAGACTACTCCGGCGAGGAAGAGGTTGCGCATGACGGCGGGGGCGTCGATGCCATAATCGGGGCGGGTAATGGGTTTGGCCATGATTCTCCTTCATGCCGCACTTCACGCGGATGACAGGATTATCTTCAGACCGATGAGGTGAAAGAGATAGTGCGCGGTATCACGTATGGCGGGTGACACATGTCATGAACGGCAATCGCGAACGTAGAGGTTGCGCGGATGCCTTACTTCCGAATCTGAGCCAGAAGACGCCGCCAGTTCTTCTGGTTGCGCCGGTAGCTCTTCTTCAAATCCTCGAGAATCCTCTCGAAATCACCGTGCCCCGAGAGCTTCTTCCAGGCGGGATTGATGGAGAACCACGGATAGTTTTCGTTGCCTAGATAAATCGCCCGACGCAGCCAATGCAACGCCTCCGACTCATCTCCATCGACAGCAAAGTAGGTCGCGAGCCGATAAGCCATCTCACTATCGGCCTCGGCAGCCGATAGCGTCTCATCCACGATGAAACTCGCGGCCTTATTCCGTTCGCCGAGCTGCACATAGCAGAGCGCAATCGTCGGATACACGATGCGCATCGTGTCATCTTCGCGCACCACGGCTTCAAGCGTCGCGACCGCCTTCGAGAGATCGCCGAGCCGCATCTCCTGATACCCCTTGGATATCCGCAAGAGCGGCTGCCGCGGTTCCAGCGTCAGCCCTTTGTCGATCTCATCGCCGGCAAGCTCAAGCTGATTCTGATACTGATACACCCGTGCGCGATGGTTATAGATCAAAGCCGCATTCGATGGATTCATATGCAGCGATGTATTGAACTGATCGAGAGCCTCCTCGTACATTCCATCGATCCGCAGCGTCATTCCGGCGACCATGTGGACGTTCCAGTCGTTCCCTGCCGTCTGCAGAAGGTTCTCGATGCCATGCCTCGCCGACTCCTTCTCGCCGCGCGACAGCAGCATGTAAACCCGGTAAAGATTCGCCTCGACAGACCCCGGATCAAGCTTCAGCGCTTTCTCGAACGCCCTCCGCGCCTCGAGCACATGCATCTGCCCGCCAAGCCCATGCCGCGCATACTGCAGATGCGTAATGCCGAGCCCGGACCATCCTGGAGCATAGTCATCATCCTGCTTCACGACGGACTCGAACAGCTCTCGCGCGCGATTGAGATCATCGCGGCTCCCGGTTCGCGACATGAACGAAGAAAGCACCGCTCGGGCCTGCAGATACTCCTCGGAAAGATCCTCGCTCAGCGAAGTCGTCGAGACTCTCGATCCATCGTTCTGCAGATCGCCAAAGCCCTGCAGCGTGGCGAATACCTCGTTACAGATTTCCGTCTGCACTGAGATCAGGTCGAACGAGGCCACATTGATCGAGCCACCCGCACGAACGCTCTGCCCCGGAACATCGAGCAACTGCCAGTTAAGATCGAAGCCATCGTTCGACCGGAGGAAGTTCCCTGCAAGCACAAAGTGGACAAGCAGCTTCTTCCCGATACTCAACGGATCAAGCTGCTGCGTCGGCACCGTCATCAGCGAGCTTGACGGTCTCACCACAAGCGAGGGCATCCTCGCCAGCCGCGCCGCGATCGCATCCGCCAGCGCATAGCCGTACAACGGCGCCACATCTCCCGGAGCGCCGGGCGTCCCGAAGTTGACGAACGGGAGCACGACGATCGTGTTCTGCTTCCCCACTGCCGCCGCGCTCGACTCGCGGAATCGCTCCGCGAGCATCGACAGAATGCCTGTCGTCCTCTTCTCCTCTTCCGGGCTTTCAAGCTGCAAGCGCCCTTGCGGAGAGCCGTGATGCGCGACGGTATCGCCGGGCATCACCACCGAGTCCAACTGCAGCGTCTTCATCAGGGTCCGCAAGGCCTCACGAACGTCGGCGGCGGAGGAATACCGCGCCGAAGGCTGCTTCTCCAGACACCGCAGGATAACGGACTCCAACTCCACCGGGAGCGTCGGAACGATCTGCCGCAGCGACGGTGGATCGGCGAATTGCACCGCGCGGATGCTCTGAAATTCAGGCGCGTCGGGCCGGTGAAACGGATGCCGCCCGCTCGCAAGCTCGTACAAAATTAAACCAAGCGCAAAGATATCGGACTGGACGCTCGACTGCCCGGTCACGAATTGCTCCGGAGCCATGTACGCGACAGTCCCGCCGCGAGCCGTGTAGGTCGCGCTTGGCGTCAGCGGAGCAGGCGTCGCCGGAGCGGAGGGATCGAATTCTGCTTCCTCAACGTTGTTCAGCCGGCGAGCGAGGCCGAAGTCAAGGATCTTAACCAGTCCGCCCTCGGTCAGCATCACGTTCGCCGGCTTGAGATCCCGGTGAAAGATGCCGATCTGGTGCGCGGCCGAAAGGCCATCGGAGACTTGAATGCCGATCGAAAGAAGCACCTGAAGGCTTGCGGGTCCCGCAGCGATCACCTTATCCAGGCTCTTGCCCGGAATGTACTGCATGACGATGTACGCTTCGTCGTCTTCTTCCCCTACGTCGTAGATGGCGCAGACATTGAGGTGGTCGATCGCAGAAGCCAGTCGCGCCTCGCGAAGCTGCGTTGTCCGCATCTGCTCCGGCGTCAGAGCGCCGCGCTTCAACAGCTTCAGCACGACGGGCCGCTGGAGGAGCATGTCGTTCGCGAGGTAAACGACCCCGCTTCCGCCGGCTCCGATTTTGCGGATGAACTCGTAGTGCCCAATGACTCGGCGCTTCATACCACCCATTATCTCAAGCGCCGATGTGGGTAAGCCGCCCAGAGGACCTCAATCCTGCCCGCGTCCCGATTTGCACAGGCTGTTCGAGTTTTTTCTAAGGAGTTGGCGCGTTCGGTTTGCCAGGCGGCGGAACCGCGATGCCCTTCTCACGGGCAATCTTCATGACCATGTGGGTGTGCTCCCGAATGATGCCTTCGCCCTTCTCCACGGCCGCTTTCAGGGTCGGATCGTTGGTCGAAGTGGCCTCTTCGTGGAACTCGCGAAGATCTTTGCGGTGGTCCTTCACCATGTCGGCAAGGTATTCCTTGTCGAAATCATCCCCGGTCAGCGCGCTTAGCTTCTCGTATTCCGCCTGATCCATCTTGTTCATCGTCTTCGGCAGGCGAACTCCGATCGAGTCGGCGATCGGCTTCATCTCGTCGTTCAGGAGCGTGTGATCCGTCACCATCCTGCTGCCAAATGTCTTGACATCCTCGCTGCCGGCCTTCTCCGCTGCAAGCTGTCCGAACTTCACCTCGGCGATTCCGCCCTCGGCCGATTTGCGCAGGAAGATCTTGTCCTTCATCTGCTGACCGGTCATTCCGGGAACTCCGGAGGAGTCCTGTGGAAGCAGTTGCGGCTGTGCGTTGGCGTGGGCTCCGGGTTGCTGCTGTTCGCGCTGGGACTGCTGGATCGGGGCTTCGCTCGGGTCATTCTGGGCGAGCGCAAGCCCAGGACTCAGAACAAGGACTGCACCGAAAAGTATTCGAGGTACGCACATCGACTGCATGGGAACTCCTTGTCGTGCGCCGAACAGGCGGCAAGACTATCACGTTCGTTTGGTGTCTCGCACATGACCGAGGTTGCCTGCGCTTCGCCCTGCCGCGGCGTATTCTGTCCATTGGAGATAGACGCAATGCAGACTGTCCTGAAGGCGCCGACCGCGCGCCGCGAGCCGAAGACACTTGAGATTCACGGAACTACTCTGCCGGACGATTACGGCTGGCTGCGGGAGAAGACTTCTCCCGAGACGATTGAGTATTTGAACCTCGAGAATGCTTTCACCGAACAGGAGATGGGCTCGACGAAAGAGATGCAGGCGAAGCTCTATGCCGAGATGCTCTCGCACATCAAGGAGACCGACGAGTCGGTTCCCTACCGGCGAGGAGGATGGTTTTACCTCACGCGGACTGTGGAAGGTTTGCAGTATTCGCTACACTGCCGCCGGGCTGCCGGACCGGATGGGACGCTTGATGGCGCCGGGGCTGAGATTACGTTTCTGGATGTGAACAAGCTGGCGGAAGGTCAGGCGTTCATGTCGCTTGGTGGGCTCTCGGTGAGTCCTGATGGCAACCTGCTGGCTTACTCGACGGACAACACGGGCTTTCGGCAATACACGCTGCATATCCGCGATCTGCGGACGGGTGAGGATCTGGCGGACCAGGCGGTTCGGGTTGGATCTTTTGCCTGGGCGGCGGATTCAGCCACTCTGTTCTATACGACGGAGGACGAGGTGACGAAGCGGCATGATCGGCTGTTTCGGCACATCGTTGCTACGGATACTGCTACTGACGTTCAGGTGCATCACGAGCCGGATGAGCGCTTCAACCTCGGCGTTGGGCGGACGAGGGATGAGCGCTATCTGCTGATGGAAGCGGGAAGCCACACGACCAGCGAGGCGCGTTTTCTGCCTGCGAGCGAGCCGTTTGGCGAGTTCACGCTGATTGCGCCGCGCGTCGATGACCAGGAGTACTCGGTCGATCATCGCGATGGTTTGTTCTATATCCACGTGAACGATGCGGGAGAGAACTTCCGGATTGTGACTGCTCCTGTTGCCACGCCCGATCGGGAACACTGGACTGAATTTCTTCCGGAGGACAAGGAAGTTCCTCTTGAAGACTTCGATCTTTTCAAGGACTTCTTTGTGACTTCGACTCGGCGTCAAGGGCTGCCGGTGCTCGAGGTCTATCCGTTTCTCGCGGATGGGAGCAAAGGTGTTCCTCAGCCGATCGCATTTCCGGAGCCGACGTACACGGCTGGAGCGCATGCGAATCCGGAGTTTGCTACCAGCGTGTTTCGTTACAGCTATCAATCGCTGGTGGCACCTGCTTCTGTGTATGAGTACACGGTTGCTACCGGCGCCTCGCTGCTCTTGAAGCAGCAGGAGGTTCCGGGCGGATTCGATCGGGAGCTTTATGCTTCCGAGCGAGTCTGGGTTACGGCTGAAGACGGGGTTCGGATTCCGATCTCGGTTGTGTACAAGCGGGAGACGTTTCAGCGGGATGGGACGAATCCGCTGTATGTCTACGGCTACGGCTCTTACGGCTATGCGCTTCCGGTTGGCTTCAGCGGGTCGCGCTTGTCTCTGCTCGACCGTGGAATCGTGCTGGCCTATGCGCACATTCGCGGTGGCGGCGAGATGGGCGATGCGTGGCACGATGCGGGCAAGATGATGGTGAAGAGGACTACGTTTACGGACTTCATCGCGGCGACCGAACATCTCGTTCGCGAGGGTTATGGAGCGAAAGACCGCGTTGCCATTGAAGGCGGGAGCGCGGGTGGTTTGCTCATGGGTGCTGTCGTAAACCTTCGGCCAGAGCTCTTTTCCGTGGTTTTATCCCATGTTCCGTTCGTCGACGTGATGAACACGATGCTCGACGCTTCTCTGCCTCTGACGGTTGCCGAGTATGAAGAATGGGGCAATCCGAACGAGGCTGAGGCGTTTGGATATATGCGGTCTTACTCTCCTTACGACAACCTTGTTGCCGGCAAATATCCTGCGATGCTGGTGAAGACGAGTTTGAACGACTCGCAGGTGATGTACTGGGAGCCGGCGAAGTATGTCGCCAAACTTCGCACGCTCAAGAGCAACGAGACTCCGCTTCTGCTGCACATCAACATGGATGCTGGTCACGGCGGGGCTTCGGGGCGGTATGACTACCTCAAGGAGATCGCGTTCGATTATGCCTTTCTGCTGCGTGAGCTTGGGGTGGAGGGATAGGGGTACCCCGGCTTTGCCCAAGAATTGCCCTATGCCCAAATAATGCCGCCGGTGCACAAAAAAAGATATGGCCTTCAGCGAATAGAGTTCGACCGAGTTGACGAGTGGCTTATTCGACATGCATCCGATGCAACACCCCGACTTTGAGTTCGGAAGGTTGAGCCTGCGGGTGCATCATGCGGCGGAGTAGTAGGGGTGCAGGATTTCCACAACATCGGGGCGATGCTCTCACGTAGCCTCTTTAGAGATTCGAAAAGTGTCCCTTCGGAACTCTGAAGACGCCCTTAATCATTGCATGATTTTTGATGCATATTTGGATATGGGTCTTCTGCCTGAATCCGGCACCTGGGTAGATCGGGTCACCTTCAGTGAAGACTCCCCGAACTGAATCGAACTCGGAGAGTCCTTCACGTCTACGCGTTGCGTGGTGATAGTTAATCACCGCACAATCCAGATTGCGCGCGCCAAGGTCATTTCCGCCCGAATTTACTGGCGGTACTGCTCCGATATCTGCAAATGCCAAGACAAGGTCTTCATACGACTTCTTCAGAGCGGTTATACCGTTAGCCGTAATCAGATCAAGGCAAAATCCAAGATCGATTGCAGCACCGACAACCGCCGGGGCTACGATCAGTCCATTTTTAGCTTTTTTTGCAGCTAAACCCTCTGCCCAAACCAATGCACGATCAGGATTTGCTTCCCAAAAGTATATGCCTGCCCCAAGCCAGTCGTATGCATTCTTGCTTTCGATAAAAGGCTGTCTATTTAGGAGCTTTTCAGCGGTCTCTTCGTCGCAGCCATGGTATCCGAGGACGAAGGATGCGGTGAGGCTATGCACTACGCGGTCTGGGTATATTGCTCAGTCAACTGACCTTCTGGAGTGACAATCCCGGCTTCAACTAAGAAGGCCAAAGTCTTTTCAGGGGAGGACGATAGTTCCTTCCTTAGGCTAGCCATTGATTCGAGCGATTCCTTAAGGTCTTTATTTCCCATTGCTCCTCCTTCTAGGTCTCTCCTACCACTTTATCACCGCTCGCTGTTCCATCCGGGGCCGCCCAGCCAGCGGGGCGAAAATAAGGGGGCTGTGGTTGAACTCTCGCCCCGCTGGCTGGGCGGCCCCGGATGGAACTAAAGACTAAGGCAGTATATCAACTGGGTGAAAGCTGTCAAGATATTTATTTTTGCTCACGCCCCTAGTATCGGTCACCGCCTTCGGTGGCCCGATTCATCTGTAATGTCTCCTGCTCTTCAGATGTGGCGCGGCTCTCATCCATGAAGAGGTCAAGGCATGCAGGTAGATTCTGCAGGCGATCACTAGGCTTCCGCTGTTTTCCTTCATAGGAATCGAACGTAGCGCAAAGAATGCCCGTCTTTGTGTCTAACGCCAATCCCCACGTCGGCGTCAAGGCTTGGAATCTTCCTGCCGGGCTGGGCGTGTTGGCCTCGCGGATGTCAAGGGTGTTCTTTTCTGCTCTCGGGACTGCGGATACTTTCGGCGGTATCCCCGGGTTTTGGCATCCCGTAAGACAAATCAAACCCGCAAACCCCACCACTCTGCACAGCATGTTGACTCTCCCGCGAACTCGATGGATTGTTCGGTTTACCGAACATCGTCAACCCACGGTAGAACGAATCTGGGGAGATGGCAATCTCCATTTCCGTCCGGTTGGGCCGCCGCCTGAAAGAACTCAGGGAGGCTCGCGGATGGAATCAGGCGTTTCTTGCGGAGTTGTCGGGGATCGGGAGAGCGCACATCTCGCAACTGGAAAACGGTGCCGTTGAGGCTCGACTGGGAACGCTAGAAGCGCTGGCGACTTGCTTTGAGATGACCATATCCGCCTTGCTGAGGGATATTTAGCTTGATGCCTTACTCAAAGGGTCCTGTAGATTTGCCCACGCGAGTCAACCTCTACAACGTAAAGGAGGGGCTCTTTCACCAGAAGCAAGATACGGTATTTGCCGACCCGAGAACCCCTTTTCGTCGTTGCGGCTAGCGGAAGCGACAGACGCGGATTATCTGGTTCAGCGGCAATTTCTTCTATTTTCTTTTTGATGCGGTTCTGAAGCGGCTGATCCAACTTTTCGAGGTATTTCTCAGCGGATTTGTGATACTCGACCTGAAGAGGCATCTGTTAGGGAAGAGCGACTGTCTCCCCTCGCTCAATCTCTGCCTCGGCCAGATCAAACAGCTCGTTAATTCTGGTCATTTCTTCTGAGTCCGTCATTTGGCTGAGCCACTGAATCATATCCACCAAAAGTTCCTTGTTTTTCTCCAGTGTGGCCATCTGATCCCGCAGCAACGTCCTCTGCCGGAAACCCTTTCGGACGCCGGTATCGTACAGCCCCTCAATGGCATGATGAAGGTTCCATAGTCCCTCCATCGCCCGCTCAACCCTGTCTGCGGAGGGCATTTCGGTGGCTGCCGAAGTGTCACTGGCTGGGACTTTCCCCTCTAACACCAAATAAAAGTGCTCAAGGAATCCAGTCATGATGCCATTCAGGCGCATGAAAGCCCACCTGATTTTGAGCGTGTTCCGCCCCTGCCTGATCGTTGCTGACATTCGCGATGCGACGGAGAGTCCTCCGTATACCTCCGCATTCCACATGTCGGTTCCGACAAGCGATGCTGCGATGTTCTCCATGACGAATTTCTCTCTTCCAAAACGATGTTCGCCTTTGGCTAGCTTGCCTAGGCTGTGGTTGTCACTCATCTTTGGCACCCTACCAAGCGACCAAAGCACGTTTGTTGCCATTCCAGAAGCTAATTATTAGACGCAATAGAGAGTCTCAGGACTCACGATCAAGCCCGAACAACGATTGGCCTATCATTACGCGCCGTTAAGCGCAATGCTAACGGCGTACTACTAAAGATGCAACTTTTCTACGCCGCAGACAGCACGAACAAACGTTCATAACCATTTACGTGCGAAAGTGTATTCCACGCCAACTGCGCTGTCATTCAAATTGCATTGCGCGAACAAGCGTTCGCCCTTGTTCCGTGCGCGCGAACGCTCAACTCAATTCGCTCTGGGTTTGCCAAAGGGATAGTACCGAAATATTTCGTCGAGACTCAGAAGTGATCATTGTCAGCCCCTCTTTGTTTCCAGGCCACTCGTCGCCTGCAGGGGATTTCTAATTATCCTTTGTCGATTTTCTTGCCTTATTTTTAGACATAATGTATAAATCATTGTAGAGGTTGATGTATGAATTCTTACGTGAGGGCACTCCTCGATTCTCAGAAGGAACTTGTTGAACTTGAAGCGCAGAGACGGTTACTTGATCAGCGGATCGAACACCTAAAAACCGGAATGCGTGCCCTAATGAACATGGTTGACCCGGGAGAGACCGGAGAATTGCTGGAAAGTGCTTCCGCTGCGCTCGGAAGAGAAGGCTTCACCGACACCATCCGGAGTGTTCTGCGTGAGGCGGGAATGAAAGGCCTTCAGGCCACGGAGGTCCGAGATGAATTAGTGCGTCGCGGATTACCCCTCCAGGAGAGGGTTAATCCCCTAGCCTCTATACATTCGGTGCTGCGGAGGCTAGTTGCTGGGGGAGAGGCGAGGAAAGCGGTTGATGACAAAGATGATTCTGTATACCAATGGATTTTCCGGATGACACCGCCTCCAGCGACTGATAAGGAGGTGGCCCTTTCGCCTGGTGCCGAAAGCAGTTTTGAACGGCTACACGCGAAAGAGATATTCCCACAGACGCGACGGATTCGTCCTTCAGATACATCGGCAGAACACGCTGCAAATCAGTCTTTCGAACGGTCAGTTTCGAGAGTTTTGCCGCCGCCAGCCGGCGCAAAAAAGAAGTAAGTTTGGGGTTAAGTACGCTCATTACCGGGTGCCTTAGGAACACCCGGCTTAGAGCAGAAGGAGGACTACTTGCATGCGCATAACGATTGAGATCAGCTACAGCCGCAAGAGTTTGACGGTGAAGATTACCGTCGAACCGCCATAGGGGCGTCCCCCCTACACTTACCAAAACAGCGCCCCGCTCTCGGCTGGAACCGTCGGCGGGGCCTAATTCAACGAGCGGAGTGACCCACACATTGAACCCTATCCTTATGTTACTGGGTACTCCGTCCTACCGCAATCGGAGAATCCCCATGGATCCCAGAAGACAGCGCGGGCTGGAACTCGCCGCTACTACTAAGATTCGCCGAAAGGGCAAAGTCTGGATTATCCCAAGTCAAAGCGGCAAGGGACATTCCTACAACGTTGAACTGAACAAAGATGGCTCGACCTGCACCTGCGCCGACCACGAGATGCAGAAAGTGAAGTGCAAGCACATCTTTGCAGCCGAGTTCATCAAGCAGCGCGAGACCCTCCCTGAAGGGATCGTCGCTGAAGGCAAGACGGCAAAACCAACGTATAAACAGAACTGGCCAGCGTACAACGCAGCTCAATCCAACGAGAAAGATCGCGTATTCGAGTTGCTCCGCGGCCTCTGCGACGGGATTTCTCAGCCGCCTCAGGGTCGCGGTCGTCCTCGCCTACCGCTTTCAGACATGATCTTCTGCGCGGTGACCAAGGTCTACTGCACGATGTCCGGGCGTCGTACCAGCAGCGATCTCCGCGACTGCGAAGCAAGGGGACTCGTCGCAAATGCCCCGCATTACAACTCCGTCTTCAACGCCCTCGACAACGCCGCGATTACTCCGATCCTGAAAGCGCTGATTGAAGAGAGCGCCACACCGCTCAAGGCTGTTGAGACTGACTTCGCCGTCGACAGTTCTGGCTTTTCGACGTCCACATACGCCCGCTGGTTCGACGCGAAGTACGGCAGGCTCCATGTTGACCGCTACTGGGTAAAAGCCCACCTAATCATCGGCGTGAAGACCAACATCGTCTCCAGCGTTGAGGTCACCGGCCCTGAAGCCAACGACTACCCAGTTCTTGCTCCTCTCCTCGACGCGACCATTAAGAACTTCAGTGTTCAAGAGGTGTCCGCTGATAAGGGGTACATCGGCAGAACCAATCTTGAGAAGATCGTCTCGGTCGGGGCCGTTCCGTACATTCCGTTCAAGAGCAATGCGACCGGAAAGGGATCCGAACTCTGGAGGAAGATGTGGCACTACTACGAATTCAGCCGCCCTGAATTTCTAGCCAAGTACCACAAGCGCTCGAACGTCGAATCCACGTTCTCAATGATTAAAGCGAAGTTTGGGGCATCTGTCCGGTCAAAGACACCCACCGCCCAGATGAACGAGGTGTTGTGCAAAGTGCTCTGCCACAACCTCTGCTGCCTTGTTCATTCCATTTACGAACTAGAGTTAGAGCCCATTTTCTGGGCGGCTTGAGAACAGGTGGCTCTTTGGCGGCTTGATTGTGGGCCGAAGCCGGAGATGCCACTTCAAAAAAACCGTGAATCTGATACATGATAGGGTCCATCAAGTCCTGAATCTCCCGAGAGGGGATCAGGACTTTTCTTTTACCGTTTTGCTTTTCTTCGTCCGTTAGCTTAGATGATTTCGCCATAAAGCCCCTATACTTTGAAGCCTACACCTTTGCCCATTTTTTCCTGTGTCTAAGAATCCGCATCACGCACGCGGCTGGGAGCCCGATGATTATCATCGCGTATTTCGCAAGTTGGATGCCATTCTGGAACTCGCTTGACGACGTTCGGCGTATCCATAGTGGCCTATCTTTGGCTTCGGTTATCTTTTTTGTGTTGCTTGCGTTCTTTGATGCCTTGTCCCATTGGTCTAAAGACAAAAACAAAGAGAGGAAATGGGCTGAAATTGGAATCGCATGTTTCGTCATCGCTGTACTCTGCGAGTTGGCGGCATATCCGTATGGCGAAAGAAACGATACCCTTTCTGAGAGAAAGATCGTATCACTAAACGAATTGACCAAAGATGCAGAAACCAAAGCAACTAAAGCTGTTACTGATTCCGGAACCGCCCTTGCACAAGCCGGGCAAGCGACGTCGTTATCGACCGATGCAATCGCAAAGGCCAAGACCTTAGGGGAAACAGTCGATAAGGTCGCCGCGCGCGCCAAGAATGCACTGAATTTGGCCGAAAAGGATTCCCGAAGGCCCACTGAGCTAGAAGTAGCGATGCTTGAGATGGGATCAAAATCCCTTATGGCAAATAGGGTTGGCATAGACAAGTTGAAGGCAGTAGCGGCGGAGTTTCCAAACCAACGATTCTGTCTTCGGGCTCTTGACCAAGAAGAAGATCCAACACATGCAGTCGGTTTCATGGCGTTATCAATATCTGCTGCTTTAGTCCTCACGGACCCCAAATGGATCGAAAGTTGCATCGACGATCCGGGGAGTAGCGCATCCCCTGGGCCACCGGTTCCTAAAGGTATTAGGACCGGAGTGTATGTCATGTCCGATGCTAACGACCGCACAAAGAGAGCGGCGCGAGCTTTGATCGAAGGTCTAAAAGTTGCCCACGTCCTTCCCGAATACGAGGACAGAGCGCTCGAACTTCCAAGAAGACGAAAGTATGCATTTGCCCCTCCATCCGACGTCATCATCATTGCAGTAGGCGAACACCCCTGAATCCCTAGACATCCAATCGTCACAGCCAGAAACAGCACTGCCCTGTTACTGTGTCCACAATGGACCACAGTCGATGACTGACTGAAAGTTTCTCTCCGTATCAAGGTACCCCCTATTGTTCTTTTTGGGCATAAACCGGATCTGCACAAAAAAGACGGACTTGAGCCCAATTTATGGGCAAAGCCGGGGTACCCCCCTCCCCATTGCCCGCGTCCAAGTCTTTTGGATTGAGCGAGATACGGCACGATGATCCTTGCAAATTCCTCTAAACAAAAGGGTTACGGCTAAATATCAGATATCAAAGAACTCAGGAACGAAAAGTGCCGCCCGAGATCTGGGCGGCACTTTGTTTTTCCTTCTCCATTCATTGTAGAGCATCGACCGAAACTAAAAGGACACCGATTTTTCTCTTTGCTATGTGGGAGTTAGGGGGTTGGGGGCTTGACAGGATTTTCTAAGGGGCGATTTGGTTTGGGTTGAGGACTGGAACGAACAACGGCAAAGGAAGACGCAGATTCCCTTCGGGAATGACAACCAGAACGACAACGGCAAGTGCAACGGCAACGGCAAACGCAACGGCAACTGCAACTGCAACTGCAACTGCAACTGCAACTGCAACTGCAAACGCAGATTCCCTTCGGGAATGACAACCAGAGGGGCAACTGCAAACGCAACGGCAAGAGCAATGGCAACTGCAACTGCAACTGCAACGGCAACGGCAACGGCGACGACAGCAAATGCGAAGACGGCGGAAAGGCGGTCAGGCCTTGGAGGGTTCCAGCTCTGCGATCTTGTCGCCTTCGCCGGGGGCCAGGAATAGGTTGGCTTCGAGGCCGTGCTGGCGGGTGTAGAGGTCGTAGTAGCGGCCGTGGAGGGCGTAGAGCTCTTCGTGGGTTCCGCGTTCGAGGATAACGCCCTGCTCGATGACCAGGATCTGGTTGGCGCGGCGAATCGTCGAGAGGCGGTGGGCGATGACGAAGGTGGTTCGGCCCGCCATGAGGTGCTGTAGGCCAGACTGGATCATGGCCTCCGACTCTGAATCGAGGGAGCTTGTGGCTTCGTCGAGGATGAGGATGCGCGGGTCGGCGAGGATGGCGCGGGCGATCGAGATGCGCTGGCGCTGGCCTCCGGAGAGCTTGACGCCGCGTTCGCCGACGATGGTGTCGTAGCCCTCGGGGAAGCGGGCGGCGAACTCGTCGACGCGGGCGATGCGGCAGGCTTCCATCACCTGCTCTTCTGTCGCGTTCGGACGGCTGAACTGGACGTTCTCGCGGACGGTGCCGTCGAAGAGGAATGTCTCCTGGAGGACGACGCCTAGCTGCTCGCGGTAGCTGGAGAGGCGGATGGAGGCGAGGTCATCCCCGTCGACGAGGATGCGTCCGCCAGTGGCGACGTGGAAGCCGCAGATGAGGGAAATAATGGTCGATTTGCCGGAGCCGGAGGAGCCGACGAGGGCAGTGACGGTGCCGGGGCGGGAGGCGAAGCTGATGCCGTGGAGGACTTCCTTATCCTCTTCGTAGGCGAAGCGGACGTCCTGGAACTCGATGTCGCCGACGATGGTGTCGAGGACCTTGCTGCGGGTGGGCTCGGAGTCCTCTTCGCGCTCGCTGAGGATCTCGGTGGTGCGGTCGAGGCCGGCGAGGGCCTCGGTGAGTTGGGTGCCGATGGAGACGAGCTGGGCGATGGGCGCGATCATGAACGCGAGGAACATGACGTAGGTGACATAGCCGCCGGTGGTGAGCTGGCCTGCGACGACCTGGTGCGCGCCGAGGTACATGATGAGCGCGCCGACGACGCCGAGTACGGCGGTCGAGGCGAGCGACATCATGGACTGCGCGGTGAGGGACGAGATGACGTTGGCGAGGAGGCGGTTGGCTCCGGCGGCGAAGACGCGCGACTCGGCCTCTTCGGCGTGATAGCCCTTGACGACGCGGACGCCGCCGAGCGACTCGGTGAGGCGGCCGGTGACCTCGGCGTTGATCTTGGCGCGCTCGCGGAAGATGGGGCGGATGGTCGAGAAGGCGCGCTGCAGGATGATGCCGAAGGCGAGGAGGATGACGAAGGTGAGGCCGGTCATCTTGACGCTGAGATGGACGAGATAGCCGAAGGCAAAGATGGCGGTGAGCACGCCGCCGCAGAAATCGATGACGCCTGTGCCCATGAGGTTGCGGACGCCTTCGACGTCGGTCATGATGCGGGCGACGAGGGTTCCGGTGCGATTCTCGTCGTAGAAGGCGACGGGGAGGCGGCCGATGTGGGCCTGGACCTGGGTGCGGAGCTCGGCGATGAGGCGCTGGCCGGCCTTGGAAAGAAGCTGGGTGAGGACGAAGCTGGTAATGCCCTGGGTGATGGTCGCGGCGACGACGACTCCAACGATGATGGGCAGGACGCCGAGATCGTGCTTGCCCATGACGCGATCGATGAGGTACTTGGTCGACGCGGGGAGGACGAGACCGCTGGCGCGGTTGACGATCATGAGGAGGAAGCTGCCGGCGAGGAGGTAGCGGCGCGGCCGGATGAGCTTCCAGACCTCGGGAAGCATCTTCTTGATGCTGGGCTTGGGGCGTTCGGCGGTGAGTTTCGCCGTGGCCGCTCGTCCTGCTCCACGTGACGGCCGGTCGACCGCCTTCATACCCGTACCGAAGCTCGATGGGCCAAAGGACATATGACTCAAAGTGTACGCCTTTGGACACTTGTTACGGACGAAATGAGCGGGCGGTCAGACGAGGCGGGCGCGACGGGCGTTGATAAATGAACGGACGCAGAAGGCGACGAAGAGCAGGCACAGGAGGGACATGGCTGCTTTCTCTTCAACAGCGACGGGGTGCGGGTAGGTGACGCCGCGGGAGATCTGGATGGTCTGGAAGACGGCTGGGATGGTGCCGAGGAAGCCGAGAAGGGCGACGGTAACGGCAATGTGCATCCAGAGCATGCGCTTTTTCGGCTCGTCACTGTTGGCCAGGAAGCCAAGGATAGCGAGAACGATGCCGAAGCTGGCGGGGATGAGCGAGGTTGGGTGCGCGCTGCCGGTCGCGACATAGCAGCCGACGCCAAGGATGATGAGCAGAACGCCAAAGGCGATGGTCAGCTTGTGCATGGGGAGAGCCTCTCTCGGTTACAAATTCGATCGTTCGCTGTTTGGATCAGGATAATGCACGGCTCAGGCGGCGGCCTGGCGGATCTGCGTCATCATGTCTTCGACCTTCCAGTCGTTGGAGGGATACCAGCCGAGGACCTTGCCATCCTTGCCGATGAGGATGGTGGAGAGGGAGTGGGTGAGGACCTTGGGGTCGTCGCCGGGGGCGAGGCCGACATCGAAGAACTGGGTCATGTCGGGGAGTTCCTTGACTGGTGGGGCGGCGAAGTCCCAGTGGTTGAAGTCTTCTTTCGTGTAGCGACCGGTGTAGGCTCCGCCGTAGCTCCTGAGGACTGCCGGGGTGTCGTAGGTGGGGTCGAAGCTGACGCTGAGGAGATGGGTGGCAGCGTAGAGCCTGGGGTCGGCTTGGAGGGCGTGGTCGATGTCGGCGAAGTTGCGGGACATGCGCGGGCAGAAGTCGGCGAGTGGGCAGCGGGTGTAGATAAAGGTCATGAGGACGACCTTGCCCTTGAACTGCGCGAGGTGGATTGTCCTGGCGCTCTGGTTGAGGAGCTTGAAGTCGGGGATATCCTGGCCGGCCTCGGGGACGTGGTACTGGACAATGGGCTTGTAGTCGGGGCGGGCCTGGCCCACGACGACAACCTGGTCGAGGCGCGGGTTGCGGTAGCCGGAGGGGTCGTCGCCGCGGGTGGCGTCGACGATGAGCTGGGCGGTGATGCGGTCGTTGGGGTGGAGCTCGGAGGCGGTGTTAGGGGCGGCGAGCTTGTACTGCATGGTCATGGCTTCCATGTAGCCGGGAATGGCTTCATGGTCGAGCATGATCTTTCCCGTGGCGGTGTCGGAGGAGACGACGCGGCCACGGACGGGGAAGGACTTCTGGGCGGAGAGGGCCGGGGCGCTGGGCGTGGATGGGTGGCAGCCGGCGACGGTCAGGCAGAGGCAGACGAGCAGGAACAGACGAGCACGCAAAGGCGAATCTCCTGGGTCGATGATAGAGCCTTTGCGTGCGTGGCTAGGTGGACGGGGTTCCGGCGAGGCCCAGTTCTTCGGCGTGGGCCTGCATCGCGGCTAAACAGTTGCCGATGTGCTCTTCGACGGGGATGGCGAGGAGCTCGGCCCCGGCGGTGATGTCTTCGCGGAGGACGGCGCGGGCGAAGGCCTTGTCCTTCATTTTCTTTCGGACGCCGGCGACCTCGACGTCGTGGATGGACTTCGACGGCTTGACGAGGGCGCAGGCGGTGAGGAAGCCGGAGAGCTCGTCGCAGGCGAAGAGGGCCTTGTCGAGGTGCGATTCGCGGGGGGTTCCGGAGTAGTCGGCGTGGGCGAGGATGGCGTGGAGGATGGGCTCGGGCCAGCCGTGCTCGCGGAGGTAGGCGACGCCGACGAAGGGATGCTCGGTGAGCGAGGGATGACGGTCGTAGTCGAAGTCGTGGAGGAGGCCGGCACAGGCGTAGGTTTCGACGAAGGCTTCGGCTTCGGGGCCGGTGAGGCCGAGGCGGGCGGCTTCGCGGACGCCGTAGGCTTCGGTCGAAAAGCTCACACTGAGGCCGTGCTTCACGAGCGAGGGTGAGGCGGTCCACTCCTCGAGAAGGTCTCGAGCGTGTTCGCGGGTGAATGCATTTGTCATGAAAGCCCTCCGGCACAAGTTACTACCTTGATTCCCTTTTCGGTTATTTCAGGTTTTTGCCGGAAGATCAACCCGTTTCCTCTTGACTCTTCCGTTACCCAGTGTCAGTCTAGGCACATCGCACGGCTCCGTTATCGGACGTGTGCTGTGGTTCCTTGCTCTGGGTCCACCCGCACTACACAACTTATGGCAACCATGATGGCGTCTGTCGAACAGCGGGAGGTGCTCCGTTGTGACCACTGCAGCCTGGTGCAATTCCGCACCGCGAATGCCTTGTGCCGCCGGTGCCACAAGAGCGTCGTCGTTCAAACCCCTGAACCGGCCCCCGCTCCTATCGCTCTTGTTCCAGCTCAGCCGGTTCCGGACAACGGCCTGCAGGTCGCCGCCGCAGTTCGCGACCTCCGGCACGTCCGTAATCTTTCGCAGCGTCAGCTTGCTGCACGCATGAACGTGCCGCGCACGTACATCTCGAAGATCGAGAACGGCAAGGCGATGCCGACGCTGTCCTCGCTCGACCGCCTGGCGCGGGCTCTCGAGGTGGATATGAGCGCGCTTCTCCGCGATGCCAAGACGCGGCACCGCGACGAGGCGGCTGTGCTCATGAACGATCCATTCCTGGCGGAGATCGCGGCCTTCACCTCGAAGCTCGATACGCTGCAGCGTTCGATCTTCCTGAACCACGTCCGCGAGTTGGCGGCCGGGCATCGCCGCAGCGCTTAACGTACCGAGCCCCCCGGGCCAATAGGGCATGTGCTTCTCGTCATTCTCCGTGGCGAGCGGTACACTAACTCTATTGCCCGGGGGCGTCCTTGCATGGCCTCCCCGATACACCAAAGCCATTGCATTGCACACCGCAAGGCCGTGTGCTAGCGTCTAAGCCTGCGAGGTCGTTGTGCGCGCATCCACACCAGCGAACCGTTCTCCCCTGCCGCCGCCCCGGATCCATGAGCTTTCCCCCGAGGAGCAGAGCGTCTATGCGACGCTCGACCCGGAACGTGTGCCGCAGCACGTTGCGATCATCATGGACGGCAACGGCCGATGGGCCGGGAAACGGCTTCTGAAGAGATTTCTGGGACATAAACAGGGCGCGGAGAGCGTGCAGTTTGTGGTCGAGACCGCCTCGCGGATCAACCTGCCGTGGCTCACGCTATACGCGTTTTCGCTTGAGAACAACCTGCGCCGGCCGAAGTCCGAAGTCAGTTTCCTGATGACGCTGCTGAAGAATTACCTCGTCGGCAACGTGAAGCGAATGAACGACAACAACGTCCGGATGGCGTACATCGGGCGGACGCATGAGCTTCCAGCCGAGGTGCGGGACACGATGCAGTGGGCGTCGGAAGAGACGGCGCGGAACACGGGTACGACGCTGACGCTGGCGCTGAACTATGGAGCGCGGTCGGAGATCGTGGATGCGACACGGTCGATCCTGACGAACCTGATCGCGGAAGCGCACAAGCGGGGATGCTCGCTCGAGGATCTGCTGCAGGTGGATGGGCTGGAGACGCATCTCGATGAGCAGCATATTACGGGGCATCTCTATACGGCGAATATGCCTGACCCGGACCTGGTGATCCGGACGTCGGGCGAGCAGAGGATTTCGAATTTCCTGCTGTGGCAGATTGCGTATGCCGAGATCTTCGTCACGGACAGGCTGTGGCCGGACTTTCGCGGGCTGCACCTGCTTGAGGCGATCGCGGCGTACCAGCAACGCGAACGGCGGTTTGGCGGGCTGGGCGAGGGAACGGACGAGCATCTTGCCGGACTTGAGCCTGCCAGCGAGGTTGCCGAGGAGATTTCGACCGAGCTTTCGGGGCAGGCTTCTCCTGTACTGACTCGCCGGTAACGCCCTCGTGAAGCTGCGGCATAGCGCACGGCGAACGGGCTGAGCCTGTATCCTTAGAGACGGCCTATGCAACGAATTCTAACCGCCGTCGTCCTCATCGCTGCCGTCTTTGGACTCATCTTCTTCGGTCAGCTTTGGATGATTACCCTGTTCGCCGCTCTCGTTGCCGAGCTTGCCGCGTATGAGTACATTCAGCTTGCCAAAGCGGGCGGGGCGGATATCCCTCTCGTGTGGATGATCGTTGGGACGGCTTGCCTTTTTCTTCCCATTGTTCCGAACTGGCCATTGGACGCGCAGCTTCCCCTGTTGAGTGCGCTCGCGCTGAGCCTGCTGGCCTGGAATGGGTTCCGCGCGCCGCTCGACCATGTGCTTCCGGATACGGCGCAGGGGCTCTTTGGACTGCTTTACGTAGGATTTCCGTTGACCTTGATTCCCCTGCTGTGGAAGCAGGAGGATGGTCCGGCACTTCTTCTGTTCCTGATGGTCTGCGTGTGGGCTGGCGACATCGCCGCACTTTATATCGGGCGGAACTTCGGAAAGCGCAAGCTCGCGCCGCGGCTCAGCCCGGGCAAGACGTGGGAGGGTTCGATTGCGTCGGTGGTTGGGTCCGTGCTTGCCGGGATGGCGGTCGTTCTGGTGAGCGATCGGCTGGCGGCGCGGGGGAGCACATTTCTTCACATCAGCGAACCGGTGTGGCAGTCGCTTGTCCTGGCCATCGTGATCAATATTGCTGCACAGGTCGGCGATCTGCTGGAATCGGCGATCAAGCGTGGGGCCAAGGTCAAGGATTCCGGCACCATGCTTCCGGGTCACGGAGGCATTCTCGACCGTATCGATGCCCTGCTGCTGGGCGCACCCGTGCTCTGGTACGCTCTGCTCATCAAAGACACCTTCAAGTTAGGCGGCTTTTAGTTTTGTCCATTCACGTTCCCATCAAGAAGCTCGCGATCCTCGGCTCAACCGGCTCGATCGGCCACAGCACGCTCTCGATCTGCGAGAGCTATCCGGATCGCTATAAGGTCGTCACGCTGGCGGCTGGAACCAACGTCGATGTCGCGCTCGAGCAGTGCATCCAGTGGTGTCCGAAGATCATTTCGATGGCGACGGAGAAGTGCGCCAATGCCCTGCTGAAGCTTCTGCACCAGGCGGATATCTACGATATCGAGGTGCTGCACGGGTCGGCGGGGGCGACGAGGGTCGCGACGCATCCGGACGTGAACTTCGTTGTGTCGGCCATTGTCGGCGTGGCGGGGCTGGAGGCGACGTACGCGGCGATCTGCGCAGGAAAGACGATCGGGCTGGCCAACAAAGAATGCCTCGTTGCCGCGGGCGACCTGATCATTGCCGCAGCGCGGGCGAACCGGGTGGCGCTTCTGCCGATCGACTCCGAGCACAACGCCATTCACCAGGCGATGCGCGGTGGAACGCCTGCAGAGGTGAAGCAGATCTGGCTCACGGCGTCCGGCGGACCGTTTCGCAATACCCCGGCGGCAGACTTCGCGCGGATTACGCCGGCGCAGGCGCTCAAGCATCCGACGTGGACGATGGGGCAGAGGATCACGATCGACTCGGCCACGATGATGAACAAGGGCTTCGAGGTGATCGAGGCCTGCCGCCTGTTCGATCTGCCTCCGGCGAAGGTGCGGGTTACGGTTCATCCGCAGTCGACGGTGCATTCTCTGGTCGAGTTCGTGGACGGGTCGATCCTGGCCCAGATTTCGGTAACGGATATGCGGCTGCCGATTCTCTACGCGCTGGCTTATCCGGAGCGGCCGGTTTCTGATCTTACGTTTGACCTCAAGTCCTTGAATCAGCTAGACTTCTCTCCGCCGGACTTTGACCGATTCCCCTGCCTGCGACTGGCGTACGAGGCTGCCGAGGCGGGTCCAAGTGCCTGCATTGCGCTGAATGCCGCCGACGAGATCGCGGTGGCTGCGTTCCTCGAAGGTCGCATTCCATTTCTTGGGATTCCCCGTACGATTGAAGCTGTGCTGGCGAAAACCGTTGCCGTAGCTCCATCGTCTATCCAACAGGTGCTCGAGGCCGATCAGCGGGCCCGAGCCACCGCCCGCCAGGTCGTCGCGGGCGGTGCTATCGTCTCCTAGGTCAACGAGGTAAGCTTTTGTCCCTGCTCTCCCATCTCTCCGCATCCGCCGTCGTCGAGTTGCTCATCGTCCTCGGCATCATGGTTCTGGTCCACGAGTTCGGCCACTTCGCGGTCGCGAAGCTGTGCGGCATCCGGGTCGAGACGTTTTCAATCGGCTTTGGCAAGCGCCTTTTCGGCTTTCGCCGGGGCGATACGGACTACCGTCTCTCGCTTCTTCCGCTGGGCGGCTATGTGAAGATGTCGGGCGACACCCCGGGTGAGGAGCCTTCGGGCGATCCGGGCGAGTTCAATGCGCATCCGCGCTGGCAGAGAATCCTGGTCGCGCTGGCCGGTCCGTTCGCCAACTTCATCCTCGCGCTCGTCATTATGACGGGGCTGTACATGGCTCACTACGAGCGGCCGCTTTATCTGGAAGGACCGGCGATCGTCGATTACATCTCGGCGAGCACACCTGCGGCGAAGACGGGGATCCAGGCCGGAGACACGATTGTCCGGTTCGATACCGTCGAGAAGCCGACCTGGGAAGACATCGGGCTGCGTTCGCTGCTGAACCTGAACCAGACGGTTCCCTTCTCGTACCTGCATGACGGGCAGCGCCTCGACAAGACGATCACCATCGACTCGAAGGAACCCGCCGAGCGCTTTACGCTCGATACGCTTGGGCTGGATCCACGGATTCAGAATGCGCCGGTTCAGATCAACGAGGTAACGGCGGGTACGCCCGCACAGCGTGCCGGGCTGCAGTCGAAGGATATTATCGCGGCGGTCGATGGGGTGAGTCTTCACTCGCTCGCTTCGCTGCTGGACTACCTGCAGGACCAGGCAGGAAAACCGGCCGAGTTGAGCATCGTGCGCGATGGGCAGACGATCCAGAAGACGCTTACGCCCGAGATGACCGAGGTCCAGGGGCTGAAGGCCTATCGGATCGGCATCAGCATTACGCAGCCTCCGGTGGTGATCGAGAAGCTTCCGTTCGGGCGCGCACTTGGCGAGTCATGGAACTTCTTCACCAAAAACTCCCTGCTGATCCGCGATGTGCTGAAGGGCATGTTTACGCACCACGTGTCGGTGAAGCAGCTTAGCGGGCCGATCGGCATTGGGCAGCAGGTTCACGAGGCATTTCAGACGCCGGGCTGGAGCCGCCTGATTGAACTGATGGCGGGGATCTCGATCAACCTTGGCATTTTCAATCTGCTGCCAATCCCGATCCTCGACGGCGGCATGATTCTTTTCCTTGCCATTGAGAGCCTGTTCCGGCGTGACATCAACCAGGTGGCCAAGGAGAGGATCTACCAAGTGGCTTTCGTTGGGCTGCTTTGCTTCGCGGCGTTTGTGATCTTCAACGATCTGACGAAGCTGGTCGCGCGATAACGATCTCGAATCCACTTCCCCACCCGGGCGTCTCCAGAGCCTGGGTGGGATTTTTTATGCCTAGATCAGACGTGCCCTAGCTCTTGAAGAAGTTTTTGGCGAGGAAGAGGACGTTCGCGGGGCGCTCGGCAAGACGGCGCATGAAGTAGGGGTACCACTCGGTGCCGAACGGAATGTAGACGCGGACACCGAAGCCCTCGGCGACGAGTTTCCGCTGCAGGTCGCGACGAATGCCGTAGAGCATCTGGAACTCGAAGGCTGACTTCGGCACGTTGTGGGCGGAGACGAAGCGGCGGAGAGCGTTGATGATGGCCTCGTCGTGGGTGGCGATGCCGCAGAAGACGGGCGAGGTGACCATCCGCTCCATGAGCTTGACGTAGTTCTTGTCGACGTCGGACTTTTCGGGAAAGGCGATCTCGGGCGGCTCCTTGTAGGCGCCTTTGCAGAGGCGGATGCGAATGCCCTTTGCGATGAGGCGTTCGGCGTCGGACTCGGTGCGGAAGAGATAGGCCTGGAGGACGGTGCCGACGCGGCCGGGCCAGCGGGCATTGAGGCGCTCGGTCATGGCGACGGTGGCCTCGGTGAAGCCGGAGCCTTCCATGTCGATGCGGACGAAGGAGTTGGCGCGGTCGGCGCGCTCGACCATACCGGCGACGATGCGTTCGGCGAGGGCGGGGTCGAAGTCCATGCCCATCTGGGTGAGCTTCACGCTGACGTTGGCGTTGAGCTTGCGGGACTCGATGGCGTCGAGTAGCTGGAAGTAGATGGCGGCGCTCTTCTGGGCTTCGGCCTCGGTGGCTACGCTCTCGCCGAGCGAATCGAGGGAGGCGGCGATGCCTTCGCGGTTGAGCTGCTCGCAGGCGCTCAAGGCTTCTTCGACGGACATGCCGGCGACGAAGCGGCTCGACATGGTTCGGCCGATGGTGGAGCGCTCGGAGAAGGCGCGCATGGATTTGTTGGTCGAAAGCGCGATGAAGAAGGAACGCAGCATGAAAGACCTCAGGGTTTCAGATGACTAAATGACGGGCGATGGTGTGCCGGGATGGGTGCGGCTCAGGCGCATGAGCAGAAAGACGAGAAGAAGGGCTCCCATGTACATGTACGACTGCAGGATGTTGAGGACGGGTGTGTCCCAGAGGAGGTTGAAGGGGCTGAGGAAGTTTCCGCAGAGGAAGAAGGAGAGGGCGAGCAGCCAGGGCTTGCGGTCCTGCCAACAGCCGTAAGAGAACCAGACCCAGGCGAAGATCGGGAAGACGATGCCGTAGTGGTGCTCCCACGCCATGGGCGAGGCTGCGACGGAGATGATGCCCATGGCGGCTAGGTCGGCGGTGGAGCCCTTGAGGCCGCCCCAGGGGAAGAACAGGGCGGAGGCGACGAGGATGAGGGAGGTGGCGACCGTCGTGTAATAGATCCAGGGGATGTAGGGGGAGTAGACGAAGGGGTGGTACTCGAGGTTTTCGCCGTTGAAGACCATGCGGTTGAGCGTGCCGAACATGGACTGGTTGCCGAAGTGCGATTGGGCCTTGTGGCTGAGACTGGCGAGGACGTTGATGTAGTCGAGGTTGTTCTGCAGGCCGAAGACGGCGATGGAGATGGTGAACATGATCGCGGCGAAGAGGAGGCCGCTTGCCAGGGCGCTCCACTTACGGCGGAGGGCCAGCCAAACTAGGAGGAGGACGTACTGGGGCTTCACCATTGTGAGGCCGGCGACGAGGACTCCGGAGGTCTTCTCCCAGCCGGCGGACCAGGCGAAGATAAGGGCCGCGAAGCCTAAGGTGAGGAAGGTCTGGGCGTTGCCGACGGCGTATCCCTTTAGCAAAGGGTAAAAGCCGAGGCAGGCCAGCATGACGGCGGCTATGGAGCTGGCGGAAAGCTTTGCGCCTTTGCGGGCGAGGAGCATCTTCGCCAGGGCGAGCGAGACCATCCCGACGAGCCAGACGGCGGCCCAGGAGCAGATGGCGAGGACGCGGAGGACGGCGGTCTCGCCGAGGCCTAGCCTGCGGAGGAAGACGAGGGGGAAGAGCGATGGGAGCGGGTAGATGAGGGTGTCGTAGAGCCTGGCGAAGTAAAGCGGCTCGTTGGGGTGAGCCTTGAAGTAGTCGAGGGAGCGGAGCATCGGCTCCCAGGAGTCGGTCCACTGGCCGATGTGGGCGAAAGAGATGAGGTCGCCCTTGATGTTTTCGGGACTGCCGTGGTGGAGCAGGTGGTAGACGGCCCAGATGCCGACGTTCACCGAGAGCAGGCTGCACAGAACGAAGATCAGCAGACGCCTGTCATGCGTGCGCGGCGCATCCTGAATGGTCAACGATCCCCCGGGGCTGGAAGTGGAAGCTGACGGCAAAGCCGCTTTCAGCCGACCTTACCACGCGCATCCACCTGGGCACGGCCCTGGGGAGCGGCTTCTCCGGCTCGCTGGAGGTCCTTGAGAGCGATGGCCGCGTCGTAGCGTCCGGCGAGGCTGTTCCAGCGGATGACGCCGACCTCTTCGAGCATCTTCATGCCGTCTTTGAGGTAGCTGATGCGGCTGCGCTCGTCGTGGCCCCAGGTGACGGGAACCTCTTCGACGCGGAACTTCAGTTTGCGGGCGAGGTACAGGATCTCGGGATCGAAGCCCCAGCGCTCAATACGCTGGAGACGGAAGATCATCTGGGCAACGGGGCGCTTGAACGCCTTGAAGCCACACTGGGTGTCCTTGAACGGGAGACCCATGGCGAGGCGCACGACGCCGTTGAAACAGCGGCCAAAAAAGCGGCGGTAGAGCGGCTGGTGGGCGGTCTGACGGGCCTTATCGAGCCAGCGCGAGCCGATCGCGACGTCCGCGCCGCGATCGAGGGCGGCGAAGAGGAGTTCCGCTTCTTCCATGGGCGCGGAGAGATCGGCGTCGGTGAACATGACGATGTCACCGGCCGCCTGAAGGAGGCCGCTGCGGACGCTATAGCCTTTGCCACGGTTTCCGGGATTCTTGAGAAGGTGAAGGCGCG
This sequence comes from Granulicella sibirica, assembly GCF_004115155.1. Taxonomy (NCBI): domain Bacteria; kingdom Pseudomonadati; phylum Acidobacteriota; class Terriglobia; order Terriglobales; family Acidobacteriaceae; genus Granulicella; species Granulicella sibirica. Next base: position 953,381 of record NZ_RDSM01000003.1, on the reverse strand, counting down.
GGTGAAGCTTCATCCAGCGCTCAACGATCTGCGGGGTCTCGTCGGTCGAACCGTCGTCGATCACGAGGACTTCGGCGTCCCATCCGCGCTGCTGAACGCACTCCAGCACGCGTTCCAGCGTCGCCTCAATGCGGGCACATTCGTTATACGCCGGGATTACGATGCTGAGATGGGGATGCGTCACGTCGGGCCTTCTTCGTTTGTCGGGAAACGCGGCGCCTGACCGAAGGATCGATCGGGCGCAAGCACAGTGGTTGATCATACTGTAAATAAGCCATGACTCACCACTGCGCCATGGGTACGGACTTCCGAGGACCGCAAAGGACACTCCTCCGGTACTGATAAACTTACCCATCATGCCGGAAGACTTCGCTTCGCCTCCACCACCGCCGCCTCCGCCTCCCGCGAATCCCCAGGGCAATGCGCCTTCCGGCTCGACTTTTCCTCCGAATTACGGCCCGGTGTACGGCGGCGGCTACCCGGGTGCGTATGGACGGCCGGCTTATCCGGGTTATCCGGCGGCGCTGGCCCCTCGGCGTTCGGGATGGTTCTGGGTTGCGGTGATTGGTGGATCGCTGGCTGTGATCGCCCTGCTGATTACCGCGATGCTCTGGTCGACCGTCCGTGCGTTCACTGGAACCTCCACCACGACCTTCAATACCGGTAGCTCGATCGCTGTCATCGATGTCGATGGCGTGATTCTCGATGCCGACAAGGTAGACACGCAGCTTCGTAAGTTCGGCGACGATAGCTCGGTGAAGGCGATTCTGCTGCACATCAATTCGCCTGGTGGCGGGGCGGCTGCTTCGCAGGAGATCTATCACGAGGTTCTTCGCATACGGCAGGAGAAGCATAAGAAGATCGTTGCGTCGGTCGAGTCGGTGGGAGCGTCGGGCGCTTATTACATCGCCAGTGCCTGCGACAAGATCTATGCGAACGACGCATCGGTGGTCGGGTCGATCGGCGTCATCATGGAGTGGACCAACTACGGCGACCTGATGCGCTGGGCCAAGCTGAAGAACGTGATCATCCATGCGGGCGAGTTGAAGGATGCGGGCGATCCGAGCCGCGATCTGACGCCGAAGGAGCAGGCTTACTTCCAATCGCTCGTCGACAATATGTATGGCCAGTTCATCCACGACGTCGCAGAGGGGCGTCACACGACCGATGACAAGATTCGTCCGCTTGCGACCGGGCAGGTCTGGACGGGGCAGCAGTCGCTGCCACTCGGGCTGATCGATAAGGTCGGCGGGTATCGGATCGCGCTGATGGATACGGCGAAGGATGTCGGCATCTCGGGCGAGCCGGATATCGTGAAGCCATCGACCAAGAAGGGGCTCTCGGCCTTTCTGAATGGCGACGCCGATGATCTGTTCCCGACTCCGGGGAAGATCCTGAACCAGGCTCCCGGCTTCTACTTCATGTGGAAGTAGAGGCGCAAACGCCTCCCGGAACGCGTCCAGCCGGTCAGAATCTCCACGTCCACAACTAATTTCGATTGGCGACGGCCGCGCCTGCGACAAAATCCGCGGGCGGTGCGTCTACCCCCTTTGAGCGAATCGGCGGGATCCCGCCGTGCGCATTTTTATTTTGCCAACTCCTTTACATACCGCAACTTCCATCCTGATCATGGGTTTACGCCTAAGATCTGAGAGACACTCATGCGCCACAGAAACTGGAGCCGCTTATGACTAAAGCTGACCTCGTCGACAAGGTAACCTCACTCGGCGATCTCACCCGGCGAGACGGAGAAGTGATCGTCGACACCATGTTTGAAGCTGTCATCGGCGCTCTCAAGGCTGACGACAAGGTTGAGATCCGGGGCTTCGGAAGTTTCCGTACGCGCAAACGAAATCCGCGCATCGGACGCAACCCAAAGACCGGGGCGCGGGTGGATGTTCCCGCAAAGCGCGTTCCCTTCTTCAAACCAGCGAAGGAACTGCGGGACATGGTGAACATCGAAGCGAAGACGAGGTCCAATGGTGCCGGTTCAGTCTCCGGTTCCGTAGACCCGCATCATCCTCCACCGATGTAAGGCGTAGCTGGCGGGCAGTCCACGAAACCTGCCAGCTGACGTATTCTTAGTCTCATCCATGACACCAGCCGTCAGCACCGTCGGCTTGACCCGCCGTTTCGGAGACTTCACCGCCGTTCAGGATGTGAATCTGACCGTGGCCGCGGGGCAGTTCTTCGGCTTCCTCGGACCGAATGGCGCGGGGAAGTCCACCACCATCAAGATGCTGACCGGGCTTCTCGCCCCTACCTCCGGGACGATCGAGATCCTTGGGCTTGATGCGACCGCGCATCCGTTAGAGGTAAAACGCCAGATTGGCGTGGTTCCTGAGGGGCTTGCGCTCTTTGGCCGACTTACCGGGGCGGAGTATCTCCGGTTTGTCGGGCAGATGTATGGGCTGGACCGGGCGCTGACCGTTCGCAGGACGACCGAGTTGCTCGAGTTCATGGGGCTGGCGAACGAGCCGAAGAAGCTCATCACCGACTACTCGCATGGAATGCAGAAGAAGATCGCTTTGGCCGCCGCCGTGATTCATGGGCCCAGAATCCTCTTCCTCGACGAGCCATTTGAAGGGGTCGACGCGATTGCTTCGGGAACGCTCAAGGCCATGCTGCAAGGCATGATCGCTCGGGGTGCGACGATCTTTCTGACCTCGCATGTGCTCGAGATCGTCGAGCGGCTGTGCTCGCATATTGCGATCATCGATCATGGCCGGCTGATCACGCATGGGTCGCTCGAAGAGCTTCGAGCGGGCGTGCAGACGGCGGCTGCACCGGGTGAGGCTCCCGAGCACCTGACGCTGGAGGAGATCTTTATCCGCGTCGTCGGCTCGCGCCATGCAGCCGACGCGCCGGCGCGGGAGTTGACGTGGCTGGGCTAAGCGAAGGCGCTCCCCGCCTCCCAACGCAGCGCGAGCAGCTTATTGCCATTGCGTGGCTTCGGGGACGCCTGTTTCTCAGCTCGTTCCGGACCAAGGGCGGAAAGGGCGAGCTTGTCGCCCGGTTATTCCTGCTGCCATTCATGGCGGTTCTCGCGATTGGACCGATCGTAGGGGCTGGGGCGGGGGCTTTCTACATCGTCAGCCAGAACGACTACAAGTACTTCGCCCTGCTTCTGTGGATCGTCTATGGCGTGTGGCAGACATTCACCATCAGCGCGAAGGCAGCGGCTCCGACCTTCGATCTGACGATGCTTCTGCGGTTCCCGCTGAGGTTTTCGACGTACCTGCTGATCCGCTTGGTGTTCAGCCTGCTCGATACGCCGACGGTGATCTGCACGCTTGCGCTACTTTCGGCCTCGATCGGTGCGGGGATCGCGCGGCCGTCGCTCTTTCTGCCTGCGGCGTTGATCTTTCTTCTGCTCGACCTCACCATCCTCTTCTTCTTCCGGATGATCTTCCTATGGTTCGATCGCTTCTTTGCGGAGCGGAAGACGCGCGAGGTGCTGATCGGGATCTTCGTGATCGCGATGCTTGGCTTCCAGGTATTGAACGTCACGTTCAACCCCGGGTTCAGTGAGCGGCATGACGCGGTTGCACGGGCGAAGCATGCGCAGCAGGTTGCGGCGATGAAGCACTACGGGCATGTGGCTGAACCGATGCTCAATGCTCTTCCGCCTGGACTTGCGGCTACCGCAATCACGCAGTTCAGCCGTGGCGCAGCGGCTCAGGCTGCCGCGCCGGTTATCGCTCTCCTGGCATACGGGCTTGGCTTCCTTGGCATGTACGCGAGGCGGCTTCGCGGGGAGTTCCGGGGAGAGAGCTTCAGCGAGGCGCCGGCGATGGCAACTTTCGCGGAGCCCACGACGGCGCCGACGGCGGAGATGTTTGAGGCTCCCGCGCTCGTCGGTACGCCTCGATCGATCGAGGCTGGCTGGCTCTCGCCGATTGTGGCCGCCTGTGTTGTGAAGGATCTTCGCTACCTGATGCGGTCGGGGCCTCTGCTGCTCTCGATGATCAGCCCGATCTTCATGGTCTTTATCCTGGTGACGCGGTCGGGCATCATGCACCGCTCGCAGGACTGGCTTCTTCCCTCGGCGCTCGCTTACATCCTGCTTGGGTTTACGGTGAGTATGTACAACATCCTTGGCACCGAGGGGCCGGGGGTGAATCTCTACTTCCTTGCGCCTATCCAGCTTCGCGACGTGGTGATCGCGAAAAACATCGTCAGTGTCAGCATCATCCTGGTTGAAGTGGTGCTTGCGTCGGCTATTGTCCTGTCGACAGCGCCCATGCCTCCTCTACCAACGCTGCTTGCTATCTATCTTTGGCTTGCGTTCACGCTTACCCTCAATACGACCGCGGGAAATATCCGGTCGGTCTACGCGCCGCGGCTGGTTGACCTGGGCAAATTTCGGCAAGGGCGACCGGGGCAGCTCAATGCGCTGATCGGGCTGCTGCTTCTGCTGCTGAGCCTTGCGCTTGGGGCCGCGACCGTTTATCTGGCGCATCATGTCGACGAGCCGTGGGTCCCTGTGCCGGTGTTCGCCGTGCTGACCGTTGGCGCCTTAGCTTTCTACCGGATGAACCTGAATCACATCGCGCAGATCGCACTGGACCGGCGCGAGGTGATCTCGGCCGAACTCTGTCGCACTTAGAGGCCTGGGCGACTGAAACTCCCCCGGGAAATCCCCGTCCTACAGGGTGAAGTTCCCTCGCCGGGCCAGGAGATTCAGCAACATGCCCCAACTTACACGCCGCAGATTTCTCGCGACCACCGCCGCTGCACTTCCGCTCAGCCGCTTCGCCTTTGCCGGGTTCTCCTATGACGCGGTGCCTTGTGTCCTGACGCCGGAGCAGGAGGTTGGGCCGTTCTATGTCGCCGATGAACTCATCCGGCCGGCTATTCACGAGGGACGTCCGGGCACGCCGCTGCATCTTCACCTGAAGTTTCTGGACACGCGAACCTGCAAGCCGATCCCGTCAGCCGCGATCGACCTGTGGCACTGCGATGCTTCGGGGATCTACTCGGGCTATACGAAAGCGTCGCAGCACATGGGACCGCCGGAGGGTGGGCCGGGTGGTCGTCCGCCGGGACCGCCGCCGGACCGTATGCCGGGGGATCCGGATCATGGGCCGGGAGGACCGGGAGGGCCGCCACCGGCGATGCAGCCGACCGATAAGCTCACCTTCTGCCGCGGGTTGCAGATGACCGCAGCTGACGGGACGGCACGGTTCGAAACGATCGTGCCGGGCTTCTACGAAGGGCGGACGAACCACATTCATATGAAGGTGAGGTTCGGTGGACATCCTGCCGACGACACCTACAAGGCCGGGCACACCGCTCACGTGGGGCAGATCTTCTTTCCAGAGGATTTGCTTCTCCCGGTAATGGCGACGGAGCCTTATAGCAGCCACAAGATTCATCGAACGACTGCAGCGGAGGATGGGATCTTTCAGTCGCAGGGTGGGCGGACGACCGTGGCGCACCTGATCAACACGAACCCGATTCCGAATGTGCCGTGGATCGCGGAGATCACGATCATGGTCGACCCGACGGCGACGCCGAAACCGGTGGGTGGATTCGGTGGACCGGGGGGACCGGGGCACCCGCCGCCGGGGCTGTAAGACCAGGCTCTTTGCTTATTTTTCTTTACTTCTGATCCAGCAGCTTGATCATTTCGAGGAACAGGTCAGCCGAGATCTGGAGCGAGTGGGCGCTGATCTTGTCGATGGTGTCCATATCGGTATGGTGGTATCCCTCGGGGTGCTCGCGGGTGTGAGGGCCGTAGTCGAGATCGATGATGTCGAGGACGGGCACGCCGCGCTGCTTGAAGGGAAGGTGGTCGTCCAGCACCTCGGTATCGTTCTTGAAGATCGAAGCGGAGTGCCCGGTGTTTTTGGCGGCCACGCTCAGCATCGAGAGGAGCCACGGGGTGGAGTTTGAGTCGCGATCGATGTTCAGGTCCTTGTCGCCGCACATGTCGGCGAGCAAGTAGGCCTTGATCTTTGCGAGCGTGCCGTTCTGGCTCCACTTGGCGGCGAGGTGGCGCGAGCCGTAGAGGGAGTCCGAGTCGGACCACTCCTTCACGGCCTCTTCCCCGTCGAAGAAGACGAGCCACACGGAGTAGCCCTGCGGCGGGTGTGCGCGGAGGTACTCGCCGATGCCGATCAGGAGCGCGGTGGTCGCGGCTCCGTCGTTCGCGCCGTAGAAGTTGATGTCGCGGAGCGGCCAGTTGGTCTCATAGTGCGTGGCGAGGACGATGATGCCATCCTTCTTGCCCGGAAAGCGCACGATGTAGTTGTTCATCGACTGGCGTCCGGCAGGGGTGTTCGCGGAGAAGCTGTCCTGCTCGAAGTTCCCCTTGGCCCGCTCGGGTGCGAAGTGCTGCTGGATGAACTCCTCCGCCCTGGCGTGGCCGGGTGACGCATTGAAGCGCTTCGGAGCCACGGCGAGAAGCTGCTGGGTGAGCGCAAACACAGCAGCGCCACTCACATGCCCCGCACCGGCCGTGGCCTTTGCAGAGGGCTGGGCGTTGGTGAGTGCGGCACAGGAGACCAGAGCCAGGCAGGCTGCCAGCTTTTTCAACCTAGAGAAGATCATCCAGCTTTATTCTCCCGCGCCCGGCGCCGGTCCGGATGGACAAGAAACGCGACTCCAACGCCGATGAGGTACAGCACGAGCATCGGCGAGGCGAAGATGCACATGCCTACCGGGTCGGGCGTGGGGCAGATGATCGCCGCGATGATGAAGATCGCGAGGATGGCGTAGCGGATGTGCTTGATCAGGAACTTGCCGTCGACAATGCCGAAGAGCGCGAGGAAGAAGATGAGGATGGGCAGCTCAAACGTAATGCCGAGACCAAGGATTACGGCGAGGAAGAAGCCGGTATAGTCCTCGATCGTGATGATGGGGTGGAACTTCTTGCCGAAGTCCCCGATGAGGAATTTGAGAGCTCCAGGCAGTACCCAGTGATAGCCGAACCATGCTCCGCTGAGAAACAGCGCGACCGTCGCGCCCATGAACGGGAAGACGTACTTCTTCTCGTTCGCGTACATGCCGGGCGAGATGAAGAGCCATACCTGGTAGAGGATGAACGGGCTCGCGAGGATGAAGCCGCCCACGAACGCCGTCTTGAGGTAGAGATTCAGCGGGTCGGTCGGGTGCGTGTAGTTCAGCAGGATGCCCTGATCGTCGAGCGGCTTCTGAATGTAGCCGTACAGCTTCTCGTGGAAGGCGTAAGCGACCGCGAAGCCGATCAGGAGGTAGGCGACCGCATGGATGAGCCGCTTGCGGAGCTCTTCGAGGTGCTCCATCAGGCTCATGCCTGGAAGGTCTGCCCGGTCCTTTACGGCTGCTCGTGCGCGGTCAATCGGGTCGATCGGATCATCCATGATGGTCCGCCTGATGTGCGTCGCTGCCTGCCGCGTCCGGCGTGTGGATGGTGTGGTCGGCGAACTCTGTCCGGTTCGGCGGCGCTTCCGGAATCGACTCCAGCAAAGGCGTCAACGCCGACTCGCTCTCATCGCTCACCGCTCCGCGGGCGGTGGGCAGCCCCGTGCTCGGTGGCATCATCTTCAATTCCCCCGAGCTGGCGATAGGCAGCGGCTCGGATGTCGTGGCTTCCTCAGCGACCGGCGACGAAGTGTACGAACTCTCCGCGACGGGTTCCTCCTGCGCGGGAGCGGCGATGGCGGGCCTGGGTGCGGCGGCTTCGATGGCGGCGATCTCTTTCTGGCGCTCGGCCTGCTCGGTCATGCGCAGCTCGTCTTCCATCTGCATCCGAAAATCGTTCGAGGCCCGGCGAAACTCACCCATCAGCTTGCCCAACTGCCGTGCAAGCTCGGGGAGCTTGCGCGGCCCGAAGAGCAGGAGGGCGATGATAAAGATGACTGCGCTGTCCTGAAAGCTAGGCATACGTGAACCCTATGATACGGAACGCGAAAGGGATTAGGAAACGGCCGACTTCCTGCGTGCTGAATCGGGCGCTTTCAGCGGACGACGACACGCTCCAGCGAGCCGCCGAGCGCTGTTCCCAGCGGCGTGACGCTGGCGCTGCTTTCGCGGAGTTCGCGCGGCATCCAGTCCCAACCGGAGTCGGGGTAGACGACGACGAGCGAGGCGGTTCCGTCACTTGAATCCTCGAGGAACTGCTCATACGAGGCGACCCGTACCGTCGGGGCCATCTTCGACATGAAGATCGCCGTAAGGTAGTTGACGTCATGGTCCATGAGAGCGATCTCGCGCTCCTGCGAGTAGACGTAGGTCAGGCGGCCACGGAGAGCGTCGTCGGCGTAGAACCAGTGGGTGACGAACTTGCCCATGTCAACGGTGTAGAGGGTTTCGCCATTGCCAGAGTCCGAGATGTGGGCCATTTCCTGGCGGAGAGCCGTCCGGGCCGCGAGGTCCATGAGGCCGATGCCCCCGATGGAAACCATAGCCGCCACCACGACGGTTCCGAGCGCGATCTTTGCGCCTGCAGGTTTTTGGAAGATGGGCTGAAGGCCAAGCGCAAGCAGAATCGTCAAGCCAAGCAGCGCGGGCATGACGTAGCGCACCTCGATTGTCTTCGTCACGACGAGCGCGAAGGCATAACCGAAGAAGGGGAGCGCGGCGAGCACGGCGACGGCAACCCAGTCCGCCATGGGCTCGCCTGCAGGTCTCTTTCTGAAGCGCAGCCAGGCTAAGGCGAAGACTCCGAGGACGAACGCCGTCAGAACGATGAGTGCATTCCTCTGCGCTCCAAGCCCCCAACTCGAAGGATACTCCAGAAAGAGCCTCCGGTAGGCCAGCGAGACGGTGCGGACTCCCGGCATCTTCGTGTAATAGTGCTCGCGATAAATCGTGACGGCAGCCTTGAACGGAAGAAGCGTCGCGACCGAAGCGATGCCCACGGCTATCGCGGTGAGGACACCTGGGTCGAGCTTTCTCCGTGTGAATGTGCGAGCCAGTTCCGCAGCGCATATGGGGATGAGAATGAGCAGGCCGAAGAAGTGGCTGGTAATGGCTCCGACGAGAGCGGCTCCCAGGCCGACGAGGATCCAGAACCGGTCTTCGTCTATGCCTTCGTCTTCCCGGCGTGCGGCAGCCTGCCAGCAGACCAGAGCCGCTCCGTACATACCGAGCAGCCATCCATAGGGACGTCCCTGCGCGGCGTAGTGCAGGGTATAGGTCGCAAGCGGGAAGATCATGGCGAACCACCCGGCCCACACGCCCGCGAGTCGACGCACGAAGACGAACAGGCACCACTGCATGAGGAGAAAGCCAAGGATCGACGGAAGCCGCGCACCGAGGGAATTCGCGCCGACCACGTCCATCGTCCCGTGCGAGAGCAACTGATACGTCGGTGGGTCGAGCGAGATAGGCGCACTCATCTGCGTGCGCAACACGGCCCACGCCGACGGTTCCGCTGCCGTGAAGTAGCCGTACATCTCGTCCGCCTCCATGGGCCGGACAGAGGACTGCATCAGCAACACAATAAGGCTCACCAGAAGAACGAGCCGTTCTACCAGCTTTCCGTCGCGACCCTCGTGCGCCAGGTCCACTAGGAGGGCCTCACTGGGATTGCCGTCACAGGGGTCACCGGAAGGGTCGGCGTGAAGAACTGCTCGAGCCTTGGCATATGGACGAAGAGGAGGATACCGATCGTGAGCGCCGTCGCGACGAAGGCGGCCATCAACATCGGCTCGCGGTAAAGTTTCTCCGGGTTCTGTACCGAGCTGCCCTTCTGGAACGAAAGCCTGAAGTAGATCGCCATGGTCAGCGCGACCAGCGGAAAGCCAAGAATCAACTCGAGCCGGTATCGCACTGAAAATGCCCCAAAGAACAGCATCGCAGCCGAAGCGTAGAAGACCACCGACACCAGGAGCGACTCCGGCGTGTAGTGCTTGAACGAAGCACGATAGGCACCCGCCACCGCCTTGTCCCCGATCTCCGACAACTCGCTGAACCGCTTCAACGCCATGAAATAACACCCGATCATCCAATACGAGAAGAGGAGAGAGACCGGAGGGACGATCACTGACGTGACCGTGTACCAGCCGAGAAGCATGCGCAACGGATTATTGATCGACTCCGTCAACACATCGAGGTACGGCACGTCTTTTGTGCGGATGGGGGGGAAGTTATAGAAGCACCCCATCACCCACAGCGCGATAGCCGCCAGCGCGAACATCTTCCCAAGGAAGATGAACCCGATCCCAACACCGGCGATCATCATCACAAGCCACTGCACATACGCCGCCCCAGTATGGACGACGCCGCGCGCCGCGGGACGCATGAATTTCGTCGGGTGGAGCCGATCGAATGGCGCATCGAGCACTTCGTTAATGACGTAATTGCTGCAGGCAACCAGGGTGATGGCAAGGAATGCGATCGCGACCTTGACGACGAGCGCACCGGTCAAAAGCGACGGATCGACGCTTAGCGGGACGATGATCCCGGGGAGGACAAAGAGGTTCTTGATGGAGTGGTCGAGCCTGGCAATCTGCACATGCGCCCGGAGCCGTTCGCCCAACGTGAACTGCTGCCGCTGTGTCGATACAGCCATTCACCCGATCCCCGCGCAGTCCTGATTTCCCTGTGAAATCAACGTCAGGATAGCATGTGGAGCTCTGCCGATCGGACGCGAAACCGGCTGTCGCGGAGAGGGAATCGCCCTGATTTCTTGAACTTTCGCCCGTCGCACACGCACTGGAGCGGAGACAGTCAAACCCGTACCCATCTACCTGCAGGGGCTACATCGGCTCGCATCGGGCCTTAGCTGTTCCCTACGGAAACTATTTCTCAATGATTCTCGTAAATCTGTATAACCCAACGCGCCATCTTTCCGTGGTCCGGCGACGAATGATTCGCGCTACCGCATCTGGAGCACACGTATGACGAGCACTACTCCCCGGTTTCTTCTCGCTGCCCTGACCTTCTCGTGTTTCCCCGCGCTTGCCGTCTCCCAGGCGGTTGCTCCTGCGAGCCCGCCACCGCAAAGCTGGGTCGATAAGACCACGGGCCATCGCGTGATCCGCCTGACCAACGAGCCGAACTCCACCGGCTTCTACTTCAATAACAACGCCTACACGCCGGACGGGCGGAAGATGATCTACACCGCGCCGGACGGCATTCACGTCCTCGATCTCGCCACGCGCAAGACCCGCTTGCTGGTGCCGAACCCTCCGCGTCCGGAGACCGAAGATCCTGTTGCCCGCTACCGGGGCGGCGTCCACGCCATCGTCGCCGGGCATCAGACGCCGAGCATCTTCTTTTCGAAGATGGACCTCACCACCAAGCTCAGCACGCTGTACAAGGCCGACGTCGACACAGGCGTCGTGACAGAACTCGTCACGCTTCCGGAGGGGGCGAACAGCGTCGCCACGATCAACGCGGACGAGACGCTCGCTGCCGGCACGATGAATGACGGATCTCCCGTCGCGCCGGAGTACGGAGCGAACCTCACGTCGCCCACGGGAACCCCGGCCGTTCGCCAGGTAACCGGGGCGCAATCGGGCACGCTCGTCCAACCTGACGGCAAGGGCGAGATGATGGAGCGCCGCCTCGCTTCGCGGCAGCCCTTGATTCTCTTCACGATCAACCTCAAGACCGGCAAGCTCACGACGCTGCTCCACTCGACTGACTGGGTCAACCACCTGCTCTTCTCGCCCGCCGACCCAACGCTTCTGATGTACTGCCACGAAGGTCCGTGGCAGAAGGTCGATCGTATCTGGACGATTCGCACCGACGGAAGCCAGAACACGCTCATCCACAAACGCACCTTCGCCCAGGAGATCGCCGGACATGAGTTCTGGGGGATCGACGGCAAAACCATCTGGTACGACTGGCAGCCGATCAAAGGCGAGGACTTCTATCTCGCCGGATACGATGTCGCGACGCATCGCCGCCGAGCCTTCCACATGGATCGGAATGAGTGGTCGATTCATTTCAACGTCACCGCCGACGAAGGCTTGTTCACGGGCGATGGCGGCGATCCGGGTCAGGTCGCCAAGGCTCCCGACGGAGAGTTCATCGAGCTCTTCCATCCAGAGATGAAGAAGGTCGACGGCATCAACCAGCCGGGCTTTATCCAGCCCGGAGTGTTTCATGCGGAACACCTGGTGACCATGTCCAAACACAACTATCGCCTGGAGCCGAACGTACGATTCTCCCCGGACCACAAGCTTGTTATCTTCACGAGCAACATGTTCGGTCCGAGCTATGTCTTTGGCGTCGAGGTCGACAAAGCCTCGCCGGGCCCGGCTAACGGAAACTAGAGCACCCCTGAGCGTGGTAGCATTCTGTGCAACATCGGAGGGACGCCATGACTCTCACGTCGCGACGGAATTTCCTGAAAACCGGCATCGCCGCCGGTGCCCTGGCAAGCGCCCACCTTCCTCTCTTCGCTCAACCGATGACCGCGACCGACATGGTCCCGCTCGGCAACTCCGGCGTAAAAGTGACGCGCCTCGCCTTCGGCACCGGGAGTTTCGGCGGGCAGGTGCAGCGCGATCTCGGCCAGGAGCAGTTCACGAAGCTCGTCCGTTATGCCTACGACCGCGGTATCCGATTCTTCGAGACGGCCGAATCCTACGGCGAGATGCACAAGATGCTCGGCATCGCGCTTCAAGGGATTCCGCGTGAGAACTACCAGTTGATGTCGAAGATCACGACCCATGCGAACGGGAATCCGCAGGCCAAGATCGACGAACTCCGCACCCTCGCGAAGACGGAGTACTTCGACGTCATGCTCCTCCATTGGCAGCACACCGGCAACTGGCCGGCCGAGAGCAGCCGCTACGCCGACGGCATTGCCGAAGCCCAGCAGAAGAAGATCGTCATCGGACGCGGCGCGTCGGTCCACGGCCTCCCCGCCCTGCGCCAGATGCCGTCCGATCCGTGGCTGCAGGTCGCGATGATCCGCGTGAACCACAAGGGCACGCGCATGGACGCCGAGGACTACAACACGGAAGGCCTCGGCAACGTCGGCGAGGTCGTCAAGCACGTCCACCAGGTCCGGAAGGAAGGCATGGGCGTCATCAGCATGAAGCTGGTGGGCGAGGGTGTCTTCAACCATGAGGATCGCCAACTGGCGATGAAGTTCGCCTTCCGCAATGCGGGCGTCGACGCCGTAACGGTTGGCTACAAGAGCCCTGCCGAGGTTGACGAAGCCATCCAGAACCTCAACCAGGCGCTCGCCTAGCGGCTGAGCTCCGACATTTCGCCGCAATTGGCTTGACCATTCCAGACACCATCCCGGCTGTCCCGCGCATCTACGTTGAAGTCGCCACATTTTGACTTCCGCACGATCACGAGGACCCATGCCCCCCACGTTGCTACCCGGCCGCCCGTACCCGCTCGGCGCGAAATCGTCGTCCAGAGGGACAAACTTCGCCCTCTACTCCGAGCATGCCACCTCAGTCTCGCTCTGCCTCTTCGACGAGCAAGGCAAGCAGACCGATTGCATTCCTCTCAAGGAACGCACGGCCTTCGTCTGGCATGGAATGCTCCTCGGTGTTAAGCCCGGACAGCTTTATGGCTATCGGGTAGACGGCCCGTGGGAGCCGGAGAAGGGCTTTCGCTTCAACTCTTCGAAGCTTCTCCTCGATCCCTACGCCGAGGCCGTGACTGGCGACGTGGACTGGAAGGCCCCGGTCTTCGCCTACAAGGTCGAGACCGGCGATGATCTCCAGAAATGCGACAAGGACTCGGCGGACGGCATGCCCAAGGGCGTTGTGGTCGATCACACCTTTCCGTGGGAGGACGACTGTCCGCCTGACATCCCGCTTGCTGACTCGGTCATCTACGAGGTCCACGTCAAGGGCTACTCCATCAAGAACCCGATGGTTCCCGAGAACCTTCGCGGGACCTACGCAGGGCTCGCCCACGAGTCCAGCATCAACTACCTCAAGCTTCTCGGGATTACAGCGGTCGAGCTTCTTCCCATCCACCACTTCATCGACGACGGCCACCTCGTCGATATCGGTCTTTCCAACTATTGGGGCTACAACACCCTGGCCTACTTCTCTCCTGCTTCCCGCTACAGCGCATGCGGAGACCGAGGCGGCCAGGTGTATGAGTTCAAGGAGATGGTGAAGGCGCTCCACAAGGCAGGTATCGAGGTCATCCTCGATGTGGTCTACAACCACACCTGCGAGGGCAACCAACTTGGTCCTACACTCTCGATGAAGGGCGTCGACAACACCACCTACTACCGCACGGTAGACGGTAATCCGCGCTTCTACATGGACTACACCGGAACCGGCAACACGCTCAACGTTTACAACCCCCAGGTGCTCAAGCTCCTCATGGATTCTCTCCGGCACTGGGTCACCGAGTTCCACGTGGATGGCTTCCGCTTCGATCTTGCCGCTACCCTGGCCCGCGAGCTGCATGATGTGAATAAGCTCTCCAGCTTCTTCGACACCATTCACCAGGATCCTGTCCTGGCGGACGTCAAGCTGATCGCCGAGCCCTGGGACGTGGGCGAGGGCGGCTACCAGGTCGGCCAGTTCCCTATCCTGTGGGCGGAGTGGAACGGCAAGTATCGCGACACCGTTCGCCGCTTCTGGAAGGGAGACGAAGGCCAGCTCTCGGACTTCGCCTACCGGCTCACCGGCTCCTCCGACCTCTATCAGTACGACGGACGCAAGCCATACGCGAGCATCAACTTCGTCACCGCACATGACGGCTTTACGCTCTGCGACCTCGTCAGCTACAACGAAAAACACAACGAAGCGAACGGCGAAGACAACAAGGACGGCACCACCGACAACGACTCCTGGAACATGGGAGCCGAGGGTCCGACCGACGACGAAGAGATCAATCTCATGCGAGAGCGTCAGACCCGAAACTTTCTCGCCACGCTCATGCTGTCGCAGGGTGTCCCGATGCTCACGGGCGGAGACGAGGTCGCCCGGTCACAGCGCGGCAACAACAACACCTTTTGCCAGGATAACGAGCTGAGCTGGTACGACTGGAACCTCGACGCGCCGCGCCGCAGACTCATGGACTACACGTCCAAGCTGATCCAGTTTCGGCTCAAGCACCCGAATCTGCACCGCCGCAAGTTCTTCCAGGATCGCCAGGTGAAGGGTTCAACCGTTCGCGACATCGCCTGGTACAACCCGGACGGCAACGAGATCCCGGGCGAAGCGTGGGACCAGCCATACGCGCGAACGCTCGGCCTCATGCTCAACGGCAAGACGCTCTACGCCGCGAACGATGACGGCTCCGAAATGACCGACGACAGCTTCCTGATTCTCGTGAACGCGGCCGCGGAAGGCGTCGACTTCACCTTTCCTCCGCCGCCGAACGGAAACAAGTGGCACGTCCTTCTGGACACGCAGAATGTGGACGATCCATTTGCCGATCAGCCCGTGACGGAAAAGATCATTATCGGAGGCCGATCGCTCGTCCTATTGAGTGACGCGCCTCCGAAGGGCTGAACGCGCACGCACTCTCTTCTATCTCGTCAGGGCCCAACGCCATTGCTGCCCAGAGATCCGCGCTGGTGCAGGATGGCGGCGGGCCTGACGTACTCCGGCACCTCGCCTGTATGTCAAGACACCGAACCGTTAAGATGAAACATGCCCCTCCGCGCATTCCTGGCGTCCGTGATTGCGTTCGCCGTCCTGGCGATTCCGGCGCGACCTTACTCTGTTCAGACCCACCAACAGATCATTGATCTCGTCTGGCTGCAGTCGATTCAGCCTCTTCTTCTCTCCCAGTACCCTGGCCTCACTCCAAAGCAGTTACAGGAGGCGCACGCCTACGCGTACGGTGGGTCGGCCATTCAGGACCTCGGCTACTACCCCTTCGGCAACGCCTTCTTTTCCAACCTGACGCACTATGTCCGCTCCGGTGATTTTGTCCTCGCGCTGATCCGCGATGCGCGCAACGCGAACGAACTCGCCTTCGCCGTCGGCGCGCTCTCCCACTACCTTGGCGACACATATGGCCACTCCGAATGCGTCAACCCATCGGTCGCCACCGTCTTTCCGAGCCTCGCAAAGAAATACGGTCCGATGGTGACGTACGAGGAGAATGAACACGCGCACGTACGGACGGAGTTCGCCTTCGACATCAATGAGATCTCGAAACGGCACTTCGCGCCGTTAGCCTACCTGCGCCACGTCGGCCTCGAGATTCCAACTCGCCTGCTGAACCGTGCCTTCTTTGAAACCTATGGCCTCGACGCCGTGAGCGTCGTCGGGCATCGCCGCCCTGTCCTGCGCAGTTATCGGTTCGCCGTCCGATCGTTCCTTCCGCGCATCGCTTATGCCGAGTCCATCCTCCACAGGCACAGCTTCCCTCCCGACGACCCAAACCCGCAATACTCCACGCTCGCGGCTGACCTCGCTCAAGCCTCCATCGACAACCATTGGGAGGAGTATCGCCACAGGCCTGGGATCGGCACCTACTCACTCGCCGGGTTGATCTTCCTTCTTCCCAAGGTAGGCCCGCTCAACCTTCTCGCCATCCGTGGTCCGGTGCCTTCCACCGAAGAGCTCTACGTGGCGAGCGTCAACGATACCGTCACGAAGCTTCGGGGCCACCTCCAGGATTTCGATGCACTCTCCCACGATGTGCCGAACCGCGACCTCGACACCGGCCTCGATGTCCGGCCCGGCTCGTACCGCCTCACGGACCAGACCTACGCCACTCTTCTCAGGGACGTGACCGCGGACCCCACGCGTCCTGTCCCGCCCATTTTGAAGCACGACCTTATCGCCTACTACGCCGACCCGAACGCCCCCATCTCAACGCGCCGGAACAAGAACCAGTGGGCACAGGTTCAGGCGAACCTGGCAACACTTGCGTCCGTTCCCACGACCCACTAGTGCCCTCCCAGGGCCTCCGGGTCGACCTTCGCCCGCCTGGGCGGAAGTCGCATGATGAACGGCAGCGGCACCAGGCAGACAATCACCAGCGACAGAATCAGAAACGCATTCTGATAGCTCAGCATCGAGGCCTGTCGCAGCATCTGCTGGTAAGCCTGTCCAACGGCCGTAGACGAAGCCTGCGCCGCTCCCATCCCACCTGCCTGCAGGATCGACGTCACCTTATCCATATAGATTCGATACGACGGGCTGCCCGGGATCACGTTCGCCGCCAGCGCCACCTGGTGCGTCTGCGCCGTGCGAGCCAGGAAGGTCGTCAACAAGGCCGTTCCCGCGCTGCCACCCAGGTTGCGGGCAAAGTTCGAAAGCGACGAGATCTGGTTGGACTTGCTCGGCGGCACACCCACATAGTTCAGCGTCGAAATTGGTATGAAGATGAACGGCAGCCCCACAACCTGGAGCATGCGCCACCACGTCACCGTTCCATAGGCCGTGTAGAGGTCGAGCCGCGTCAGGTTATAGATGCCCGCCGCTGTCGCTAGATATCCGAGCGCCACCATGAGCCTCGGGTCGATCTTGCCAAGCGAGCGCCCCGCCACCATCATCATCACCATCATGACGAAGCCGGCGGGCGAAAGCACAAGCCCGGCCCTCTCGGCCGTGTACCCAAGCAGGCTCTGCAGATACTGAGGGATCAGCACCGTACTCCCGAACAACACCATCCCAAGAATCAATTGCAGGAAGACCGCCGTGCCAAAATTCCGGTTTTTCAGAAGTTTGAGATCGACGATCGGCTCGGGATGATGCCACTCCCACCAGGCAAAGAACACGAGCAGCACCGTCGCCGAAATCGCGAAGAAACGGATCCACGGATCGCTGAACCAGTCTTTTTCCTGCCCCTTATCGAGCGTGTACTCCAGGCATCCGACGCCAACAGCCACCAGGCCAAGCCCAAGAAAGTCAATCTTCGCCTTCTTCGCCTGCTCCTTGCGAACCTTGAGATGCGGTGGGTCCTCAACCATCCTGTTGCTCAACCAGAGAGAAAGCAGACCGATGGGCAGGTTGATAAAGAAGATCCAGTGCCAGTTGAAATTGTCCGTGATCCATCCGCCGAGCGTCGGCCCGATCGCCGGGGCCACGACCACCGCCATCCCGTAGACGGCGAACGCCTGACCACGCTTCTCAACCGAAAACGTGTCCGCCAGAATCGCCTGCTCGCTCGGCGCAAGGCCACCGCCGCCCGCGCCTTGCAGGATCCGAGCGAGGATCAGGATCGGAAGCGAAGGCGCTATCCCGCACAGCAGCGAGCAGACGGTGAACACCGCCACGCAGGTCATGTAGAACTTCTTCCGGCCAAACCGGTTCGAGAGCCACCCAGAGATCGGCAGCACCACCGCGCTCGAAACCAGGTAGCTCGTGAGCACCCACGTCGCCTCCTCCTGGCTCGCGCCCAGCGACCCGGCGATATGCGGCAGCGCGACGTTCGCGATCGAGGTGTCCAGCACCTCCATGAACGTCGCCAGGGTGACCGTCAGTGCCACCGCCCACGGATTATGCCGCGGAACCCATCCCAATCCAGTGTCGTGCCCAGAACTCATTCGCAACAGTATCTCAGCCTATGTGCCAACAGACCACCTTGACTGCCCAATCCGCGGTAGGCTATCGTCACCGTGTCTGGAAATAGTTCCCCTATCGAACCATGAAGAGACTCCTTCTCCTCTGCGCCGCAGCCCTGGCCCTCCACGCGCCAGCCCAGACGCATCGCTTCGCCATCGAAGCCGACCACTTCACCCTCGACGGCAAACCCTACAAAGTCCTCTCCGGCGAACTCCACTACGCCCGCATCCCCCGCGAGTACTGGCATGCCCGCCTCAAGATGGCTCGCGCCATGGGCCTCAACACCGTCGCCACCTACGTCTTCTGGAACGTCCACGAGCCCACTCCCGGCCACTACGACTTCTCCGGCCAGAATGACGTCGCCGCCTTCATCCGCACCGCCCAGGAGGAAGGCCTCCACGTCATCCTCCGCACCGGCCCCTACTCCTGCGCCGAGTGGGATCTTGGCGGACTTCCGCCGTGGCTCCTCGCCGACCCTCAATCCGCTGCCGCCATCCGATCCAACGACCCCGCCTTCATGGTCCCTGCCGAACGCTGGCTCCGCCGCCTAGCCCAGGAGCTCACGCCACTACAGGTAGGCCGTGGTGGCCCCATCCTGATGACGCAGATCGAAAACGAGTATGGCAACTTCGGCCCCGTCCCCACCGATGACCCGCACGCCTACATGGCGCACCTGAAGGAAATCTTCCTCTCCGCCGGCTTCACCGATTCCCTGCTCTTCTCCGGCGACAACTGGCGCAACATCCCCAAGGGCTACCTCGATGGGCTCTTCGCAGCCACCAACTTCGGCATCTCCAACGCCCAGGGCGGCACCGACGCCATCCACAAGCTCCGCCCCAACGACCCCATCTTCGTCTCCGAATACTGGCCCGGCTGGTTCGATCACTGGGGCCACCCTCACGAGACCCGCCCCACCGCACCCCAGCTCGAAGACATCGACTACATCCTCACCCACGGCTCCGGGATCAACCTCTACATGTTTCACGGCGGCACGAGCTTCGGCTTCATGGCCGGATCCTCGTACATCGGCGGAAACTTCCTCCCTGACGTCACAAGCTACGACTACGACGCGCCCCTCGACGAATCCGGCCGCCCCACCCCCAAGTACTTCGCCTACCGCAAAGTCTTCGCCAAGTTCGCCTGCCCTGACCAGACCGAGTCCTGCCTTCCCGCCGTTCCAACGCCCCTCGAGCCCATCGCCATCCCCACCGTGATCCTGGCCAGCGCCGGAACCCTCTGGGACCATCTGCCCAATCCCATCCAAAGCGAACAGCCGCAGTCGATGGAGCACTTCGGCCAGTCCTACGGCTACATCCTCTATCGCCATCAGCTCACCGCACCCGTCTCCGGCGACCTCGTCCTGAACGAGGTTCACGACTACGCCAGGATCTACCTCGAAGGCAAGCTGGCCGGCACCCTCGACCGCCGCGACAAGCAGACCAGCCTGCCCATCACCACCACCGCCCCCGCCCGGCTCGACATCCTCGTCGCCAACGACGGCCGGGTAAACTCCACCCACACTATGCGCACGGAGCTAAAGGGCATCACCAAATCCGTCACCCTCGCCGGCGCTCCGCTGACAGACTGGCAGGTCTTTCCCCTTCCCATGCCGGAAGCCCCTGCCCGCCATGCGCCCGGCAAAGATCCGGACGCCCCCCAGATTCTGACAGCCACCTTCGAGTTGCAGCACCCTGGGGACACCTTTCTCGACATCCACTTCCTCGGCAAGGGAGCCATATGGCTCAACGGCCATCCGCTCGGCCGCTTCTGGAATGCAGGCCCGCAGCAGACCCTCTATGTCCCCGCCCCCTGGCTCAAAGCAGGAACGAACACTATCGTCGCGGTCGATCTGCTTCCGCAGCCTCATCCGTCCGTGACCGGCCTAGACCATCCCATCCTCGACGGCCCGACAGCCGCGAACACGCACAGCAAGCAGGAGTAGCCCGTGAATTCGCCGCGCAGCCGAACCGTATCCTTGTGGAAAAGAACCGTCCTGCCACTCGCAGCCGCGTGCGTCGCGACATCATTTCCATCATCGGCAAGTCCCTTATATGCAGCAACATCGATCGATAACCTGAGAAAAACATTTCAGTCTCCACCGGACTCCGCCAAACCAATGGTCCGCTGGTGGTGGTTTGGCACAGCGGTGGAAAAGCCAGAGATCCTCCTCGAACTCCAGCAGATGAAAGCCGACGGAATCGGCGGAGCCGAGCTCGCCTTCGTCTACCCGGAGGTACTCGACGACCCTGCCCACGGCCTCAAAAACCTCCCGTTCCTCTCGCCCGAGATGCTAGACGCCGTCACCTACGCGCAGCAGGAGGCCCGCAAACTTGGCCTGCGCATCGACGTCACCCTCTGCAGCGGCTGGCCCTACGGTGGTGCCGACACCCCAATCGGGGAGGCCGCCGGAACCCTCCGTACCTTGGAAATCCCCCTGCCGGCTAGCGCGACCAGGGCTCCCCTGCCGAAACTCCTCGACGCGGACGAGATCGTCTCCGAGGTCATTGTCGACGGATCACCAAAGCACTGGGACGCCTCCACCGCCCGCCCGCTCATCGAGCCCATCCCCCCGTCCACTTCCCCCCGCGTCGCCCTCTTCTTCATCGCCGGACACACCCGCCAGCAGGTCAAGCGCGCCGCCGTGGGCGCCGAAGGCTTCGTCCTCGACCCCTTCAGCCACCAGGCCGTCGCCACGCACCTCGAGAAGGTAGGCGAGCCTCTCGTCAAAGCCTTCGGTGACACCCCGCCCTACGCCATTTTCTCCGACTCGCTCGAAGCCTACGGTGCCGATTGGACCCCAACCCTCCCCTGGGAGTTCAACCGCCGCCGAGGCTATAACCTGATCCCCCACCTTCCGGAACTCGTCGCCGGTGGCACCCCAGCCGCCGAGAAGGTCCGTCACGACTACGGGCGCACTCTCACTGAACTCGTCAACGAGAATTACCTGACCCAGATCAACAAGTGGGCCATCGCTCGCAACACGAAGTTCCGCTCGCAAACCTATGGCGAACCAGCAGTTAGCTTCTCCAGTCAGAACTTAGCCGGACTTCCCGAGGGAGAGGGCCCGCAGTGGCGCGCCTTCTCCACCCTGCGCTGGGCTTCCTCCGCGAACCACGTCTTCGGCAATAACATCACCTCTGGCGAGACCTTCACCTGGCTCCACTCTCCGGTCTTCCGCGCCACTCCACTCGACATGAAGGCCGAAGCCGACATCGATTTCATCATGGGCGAGAACCAGCTCATCTTCCACGGCTGGCCCTACTCCGCCCCGGGCGTCCCCGAACCCGGCTGGAGCCTCTATGCGGCCGCCAGCTTCAACCACCACAACCCCTGGCACCCTGTTCTACCAGCCGTCGACCAGTACATCGCCCGCATCAGCGCCCTCCTCCGCGAAGGCGAGCCAGCGAACCAGGTCGCCGTTCTCGTCCCCACCGATGACGCCTGGGCGAGCTTCGCGCCCCCGAAGGTGACCGTGACGGGGGCGATGAAGGACTTCATCCAGCCATCGCTCCTGTCGGCCATCCTGTCCTCCGGTTACAACTTCGACTTTGCCGATGCCGAAGCCATCAACCGACTCGGGATCCATCACCAGATCCTCGTCCTCCCCCCCACAACCCGCATCCCCCTCGACACCCTCGCCAAAATCAACGCCTTCGCCAAGGCTGGAGGCAAGGTCGTCGCCGTTGGCCACCTTCCCACACTCGACCCCGATGGCAGATCATCGCCGGAGCTTACGGCTCTCGCGAACACCATCCCAGTCATCCCTGACGACGCTCGACTCGGCAAAGCCCTCGGTGATCTTGCATCGCCTGACCTTAAATTTTCTGAAAGCGAAGCGTCTGTGACGGGAGCTATTGGGTTCATTCGTAGGAAGTTACCTGATGCAGATCTCTACTTCGTCACGAATACATCCAACCTTCCGGTTTCCGCTACAGCCGCCTTCGGAACCCACTTCACGGGCGGCGAACAATGGGATACCGACACCGGAGCAGCCCGACCCGCCACGCCAGCTGGAACCCGCGTTACGCTCGCCCCTTATGAGTCACGCATCTTCGTCTTCAGCCAGAGCGCGCCGGCCCCCGCGCCACCTTTCACCCCATCCCATCAGCTCTCTGACCTCTCCTCCGGCTGGAACGTCAGCTTTTCCGCCTTGGGCAAGTCCACCCCCGAACCGGCTCTAACCGACTGGACCTCCGATCCCGCCACGAGGAACTACTCCGGCGAAGCGGTCTACGCCCGCACCTTCCGCCTGCCCGCCACCCTAGCCACGGTCTATCTAAAGATCGATGGCGGCACCGCCCTCCCCGGCTCACCCTCCTCCACATCCGAGCATCCGGCCCTGCTCCCGAACGGGCTTCCCGATCCAAAAGTCACCCGTACTGGCCCAGGCATGCACGCCTACTACGACCCGCCCATTCGCGAAGCCGCCCTCGTCACCGTGAATGGCCAACCCGCCGGAGCCCTCTGGCACCCGCCCTACCGCCTCGACATCTCGAAGTTCCTCAAATCCGGCGAAAACAAAATCGAACTCCACGTCTACAACACCGCCCTCAACGCCTGGTCGGCCCTGCCACCCCACGACTATAAGCCGCTGATCCAGAAGTACGGCGACCGCTTCCAGATGCAGGATCTCGACAAGGTCCAGCCCATCCCCTCCGGCATCCTGGGCAAGATCTACCTCGTCACCGGAGAAGAACAATGACCCGCTTCCTCGCTCTCGCTCTTCTCGCAGCCAGCCTTCACCAGGCGAAAGGAGCCACGGTCAAAGCCAACGACTTCGGCGCCAGGGGCGACGGCACCATCCTCGACACCGCCGCCATCCAGCGCGCCATCGACGAAGCCGCCAAAACTCACGGCACGGTCACCTTCGCCCCTGGAACCTACCTCACTGGATCCCTCTTCCTAAAATCGGGCATCACCTTGGACGTCCCGGCAGGCGTCACCCTCATCGGCTCCGAACACCTCGAAGACTACCCGCAGCTTCCCACCCGCATCGCCGGAATCGAGATGACCTGGCCCGCCGCCCTTATCAACGTCCGCGACCAGCAGAACGTCACCCTCACCGGCCACGGCACCATCGACGGAGACGGCCCCATCTGGTGGAAGTCCTACTGGGACCTCCGCAAGACCTACGAGCCCCGCGGCCTCCGCTGGGCGTCCGACTACGATGCCCGCCGCCCCCGCCTCGTCCTCCTGCAAAACGCCTCGAACGTCCACCTCGGCGGCGGCATCACCCTCCGGCGCTCCGGCTTCTGGACCATCCAGGTCCTCTACTCCCACGACATCGCCATCGAAGACGTCACCATCCGCAACAACGAAGGCGGTAAAGGCCCCTCCACCGACGGGATCGACATCGACTCCTCGAAGAACATCCTTGTCGCCCACGCTGACATCGACGTCAACGACGACGCACTCTGCCTCAAGGACGGCCGCGACTCCGACGGACTCCGCGTCAACCGGCCCACCGAGAACGTGGTTCTCCGCGACTCCATCATCCGCCACGGCGCAGCCGCCGTCACCATCGGCAGCGAGACCTCCGGGGGCTTCCGCAACATCGAGGCCTACAACCTCACCGCGCTTGCAGGCGTTGGTTCCGGCGTCCTCATCAAGTCGGCGCACACTCGCGGCGGCTGGGCTGACGATATCCGCTTCCACGACATGACCTTCACCGGTGTCCCCATCCCCATCCACGTCACCATGAACTGGAACCCAAGCTACAGCTACGCCACCCTCCCCGAGGGCGCAAAGGACGTTCCCCCCTACTGGAAGGTCCTCACCACCAAGGTCCCCGAAGCCCAGGGCCTCCCGCACTTCCGCAACGTCCACATCTGGAACATCAAGGCCACCGGCGCCAAAACCGCCGTCCAGGTCGCCGCCTACCCCAACGCCACCCTCGATAGCTTCCGCCTCGACCACATCGACATCGCCGCCCAGACCGCCGGAACCATCGCCGACTCCAAAGACTGGACTCTCACC
This sequence comes from Granulicella sibirica, assembly GCF_004115155.1. Taxonomy (NCBI): domain Bacteria; kingdom Pseudomonadati; phylum Acidobacteriota; class Terriglobia; order Terriglobales; family Acidobacteriaceae; genus Granulicella; species Granulicella sibirica. The sequence continues at coordinate 929,010 of NZ_RDSM01000003.1, read as the reverse complement.
GACGTCAACATCCAGACCGCCGACGGCTCGAAGCTGGCCGTCCTCCCACCCGGAGCCACCCCACCGAAAGAAGCAACCGCCTTCGGCGACCGCGAGCCCGTCACGCCTAAGCCATAACCCCGACCAGTAGTTCGGCCCAGTGCGACACGTTCTCGGCGAACACCCCCGTCACCCGGTCACGGTCTCCATCGAGCACCGCCAACTGCACCGCAAAGTTTCCGACAGTCGAACTCTCCGCCGAACCACGGAAGACCTTCAACCCCGTAGCCTCAGCCGTAAGCCGGTTCAAAAACTCGTTCTGGCTGGCCCCACCCACAACAAACAGCCGCTCCAGCTCCTTACCTGAATGAAGAGCGATCCGCTTGAGCACCTGTGCATATCGGGCCGCCAGGCTGTGAAAGATCAACGAAGCCATCGCCGGAGCCCCAGCTGACGACTCGTCCATCGGCCTCCGCCCCTTCGCCTGCCTCTGCCGATTGATCCTCTGCGGCATATCCCCTGCCAGAAGCAGATCCGGATCATCCACATCCAGCATCCCCGTCGGTTTTTCCACCGCTTCAGCCGCCTTCACCAGATCTTCAATCTTCCACGCCTTCCCCTCAGCCGCCCACGCATCCATGCACTGCCGCACCAGCCACATGCCATTCACATTCTTGTGGAAGCAAACCCGATCCCCAACCGCCCCGAGATTCGTAAAGTTCTCCGCCTTCACCGCATCCCCGCTCCGAGGCTGTTCCAGCAGCGTCCCCACCAGCGACCAGGTCCCCGAGCTGATATAGGCCCAATCGTTCCCCACCGCCGGAATCCCCGCAATCGCCGAAGCCGTATCGTGGCATCCCGGCGCGATCAGCACCGTATCCCGAAACGCCTCCAGTCCGGCGAGCGGCCCTGAAAGCCTCCCAACCACAGTTCCCGGCGGAACGATGGTCAGCGCCCGTCCCGGCGCGAAGCCCATCGCGTCGAAGATCTCCTCCGACCAGACCTTCCGGTACAGGTCCACCATCTGCGTGTGCGTCGCATTCGTATACTCCGCCACACGCGACCCGCCCCAGCGGGCCAGGAAGTACTCCGGCAGGTTCATCCACTGCACGCCCGATGGCCGCTCCGCGAGCGTATCCGCATGAAGCTGGTAGAGCGTGTTGATCCGCAGGAGCTGAATCCCGGTAATCTCGCGCAGCCGTTCCGGAGAGATCTTCTTGTGCGCCGAGACTTCGGCGGCCAACGTCCTCTCATCGCGATAGCAGAAAGGATCTTCGAGCGGAGCCCCATCCGCGTCGATCCGGACATAGTCCACCGCCCACCCATCGACCGCGATGGAGCGAATCCCCTCCGTGGCGATCCGCGCACACTTCCGGAGGCCATCCTCAAGCCCTGCCGCGATCATGTTCAGATCCCAGCGCAGTCCGCCATCGCTCTCACGCGGGTTATTGGCAAACCGATGCACAAGCTCAACGCGCGCCTTGCCGTCCGTCCAGCGCAGCATCGAGACGCGGCAGCTCTCAGCTCCGAGATCGACGGCGATGAGCGCCCGCCGGTCTCTTGGGGCGAGAGCTGCCCAATCCGGCTTCACCGCAGGTAGGCCTCGACGAGGCCTCCATCCACGGGAATCAGGTGGCCCGTCGTGCAACGCGCGGCAGGGCCCGCGAGGAACATAATGGCCGCCGCGCAGTCCTTCGGATCGATCGGCTGATGCGTCAGCGTCCTCTTCGCATAGAAGCCTGCGAGCACATTCCGCAGCCCGTCATCGGTATCCGTCTCGACGAACGGCAGGTTGTACTTCTTGAGGGAAGCGATCACACGGTCGCGCGGGAACATCGTCGAGCCCTTCACCACCGTCGCCGGGCTGATGCCGTTCACCCTCACAAGCGGAGACATGCTGACAGCCAACTCGCGCACAAGGTGGCTCAAGGCCGCCTTGCTGACGTCGTATGCCTCGCTGCCCTTCTTCGCGACAACCGCGTTGGCCGAACTGGTCAGGACGATGCTTCCATCGATTCCCTGGTCCTTGAAGATCGAGGTGGATTCATCGGTGAGCAGGTAGTTCGCCGTGACGTTGACCTCGAGCGTCAAAGCCCACATCGCATCGTTGATGATGCCGTCCGGCGACGAAGGAAACAGCGCCGCCGTATTGATCAGGATGTCGATCCCGCCAAACTGCTGCAGCGTCGCATTGAGGGCAGCCTTGATCGTCTTGCGGTCACGGATATCGATGCTCGTCCAGGAGACCGTCTCCTTGCCCGAGAGCGCCGCAACCTCAGCCGCGACCGCCTCCGCACCAGCGGTATCGCGGTCCGCAACAACCACATGCGCCCCGCGCGCCGAAGCCAGCAGCGCGACTTCGCGGCCAATGCCGCTTCCTCCGCCGACGATAAGCGCCACCCTGCGGCTCAGTTCCTTCTCAGGCGGCTGCCGGCGGATCTTCGCCTCTTCAAGCTTCCAGTACTCGATACGGAACGCCTCGCTCGCGGGCAGCGCGACATAGTTCGAGAACATCTTGAACTGATCGGCTGTCGCTGCCGGACCAGCCTGCGGAATGTCCGTGCACGTCACGCCCGCACCGAGCGCGCCCGCCCCCTGCATCACGCCGATGGCGTTGATGTAGAACTCGCCGGTAAGCCGGGCCTCGGTCTTGTTCTTGCCGAAGGTAAACATCCCGACACCCGGAATCAGAACCACCGTGGGGCTCGCATCGCGCAGCGCCGGAGAATCCGCCACGGCGTGGTTCTTGTAATACTGCGCGTACTCCGCCCGATAGGTCTCAAGCGCGGTCTCGATGATCCCCTTCAGCTCGCCCGGATCGCTCTCCGGACTCCAGTCGATGTACATCGGGCGGATCTTGGTACGGATAAAGTGATCCGGGCAGCTCGTACCCAGGTGCGCCAGGTCCTTCGCATGAGTGGAGTTCACGAAGTCCAGCACCTGCGGGATATCCGAAAAGCTGCCGATCCACCTCTGCTTCCGCGACACGAGCCCGCGCAGGTACGGGAAGATCTCAAGCGCGATCTCCGAACGATCCTCGCGCGTCTTCACCTTGCCGCCGCCGAAATGCACATGACCCGCCGTCGCGCCGTGCCGCTGGATGAACTGGCCAAGCTGGTCGATGATCGTGATGGTGTTCAGGTAGCTCTCGCGCTGCGTCTCACCCCACGTAAACAGACCGTGCCCGCCGAGCACGACGCCATCGCACCCCGGCGTCTCTTCAACGATCTTCCGCAGCATCATGCCAAGCTCGAACCCCGGGCGCTGCCAAGGCAGCCAGGCCAGCGTGTGGCCGAATTCCTTATTGAACTCCTCCATCTTCAGCTTGCCATTCGCGGAAGCCGCAAGCGCGATGCCCCAGTCGGGATGAAGGTGGTCGACGTGCGGAAAGGGCAAAAAACCATGCAGCGGGGTATCGATCGACGCGGCGACGGGGTTGTTGTTAAACGTACACATCGGGTACAGGTCGACCATCTCATCTTCGAGTTCGACGCCCTTGTAAGCTTTCTCGAGCGAGAGCAAGCGATCGAGATACAGCGTCGCAAAACCGGCGCGCTTGATACTTCCGAGGTCCCCACCGCTTCCCTTTACCCACAGCACCTTCACCGGGTCGCCCGTAATCGGGTCGGCCTGCACCAGCTTCGAGCTCGTATTGCCCCCGCCGAAGTTTGTAATCCTCAGGTCCGAGCCGAGGAGGTTCGACCGGTACCGCAGCAACTCCGGCTCATCCAGCTTTGCGGCTACCGCATCATCCCAACGATCTTCGAGAAACTGAAGCTTACCCTGCTTGCTTACGTCCGACATGAATCACTCCTGATAAAGCCAATTCCAGCCCGTCCATCATTCCACAGCAAAGACCAATACAGCAACTATTCCGAATGAGAATATCTCGCGAACTTTGCCGTGCGCAACGATCAAGAATTTAGACCTTCGCCGTATCCCGCAGGACCATCTTGTGGTCGACGTAGTTGTACGGCGGAACGTGCTGCCCGCGCAAAAGCGACAAGCCAAGATGAATCAGACTCGGCCCGTACGAACTCGTCTCATGCGATACGGAACCGATGAGCGGAGAGCGCTCGCTGTGCATCTCGGCAACCGCCTCGGCGATACAATCCTGCCCGAGAATCGCCACGTGCTTCTCGCGTCCTGCCTGCCGCACTGCGTCCACCGCCCCAAGAGCGCTCGTATCGTTGCTCGCCGCGATCAGGATGTGCCGGTCCTTTGGATGCCTCTGCAGAAAGTCCGAGACTAGCTTCTTGCTCTTGTCCCGCATCCCCCTGCAATCGATGCGCACGAAGCACTCCACCGGGATATCCGGGATCGTTCCCCGCACCCCCTCAAACGCGCCCGTGATGCGGCTCTGCACCAACTGACCAGCCTCCGGAAGATCGAGGCCAATCACCCAATCGACCTTCCCGCCCCAGTTCTTCACCGAGTGCGCCGCCAGCGCCTCGCCCGCCTCAAACCCTACGCGGTAGTTGTCCACGCCAAAGTACGTCGCGTGCGGATGCGGAATATCGATCGCGATCATGGGAATCTTCGCCGCCGCAATCTTGTCCGCGATCACCGGCGCGACCTCCTGCTCGACCTGGAACTCGATCACGAGGTCCACGCGGCTCCGCACGAACTCCTCGGCGTTCCGGATCGCGGTAGCGGCGTCGTAGCAGTTATCCAGGATCACGAGATCGACTCCGACGTTCGCCGCCGCCTCTTTCAGGCTCTCCGTCACCTCGACCGAGAACGGCATGTCCGCGCTCTGGCTGCCGAAGCCGAACCGCATCTTGGTCGGCCGCGTCACCTGCCGGTATGTTCCATCCTGGGCCTGCGCGATGTACCCGCGATGAACGAAAGTCTTCAGCACGCGATAGACCGTCGTCTTCGAGATACGCGTCTGCCGGTGAACCGCCTCGAGCGTCATCGGCTGGTTCTCAGCCTGGAGAAGCTCGAGAATATCGAGCGCCTTCGACAGCACGGGAATCAGGTAAAGTCGTTTCGTCGTCTTCTGCAACGTTCTTGCTCCGCAATGAACTGGGAATGCCGCAACTACAGCGCTTACGCCCCTCATTCAATCACGAAACTGTTCCGCTGTGATTCCCGATTGAATTTCCTCAGGCGTAGCTCGATCCCGCCCCCGCATTCGCAGCCTCCCGCTCGCGGGTAATCGACTCGAGATACCGGCCCGTTCGCAGACTGTCCAGTGGATCAGCCGGAAGCCCACGCGCCGTTCTCCACTCCCGCACCAGCGGCCGAACATCCGTCCAGAACGCTGACCGGAAGCACTCTTCCGCTTCCACCAGACGGCACTCGTCCTGAAGCCCGGCGAGCATCTCCTGGTCGACAAGCGCAGCCTTCGCATACATCTCCTGCGCCGCGACCACCGTCTGCACCATCGCCTCCATCTTCCCTTTCATATTGTGGCTCTGGTCGATCATGAACGCCACCCCGGCCGTCTCGTCCTTCTTCGCCGAAAGCATCTCGTGGAAGATCCGAAACACCTGGTACGGATCGATGGACCCAAGCGTCAGATCGTCATCCGCATACTTCCGATCGTTGAAGTGAAACCCACCCAAAGCATTCAGGTGCAGAAGCCACGCAACGATCTGCTCGATGTTCGTCCCCTGGTAATGATGCCCCGTGTCGACGAGCACCTTAGCCTTCGGCCCTGCCCGCCGAGCCAGTTCGAGCGCCATCCCCCAGTCCGCGATATCCGTGTGATAGAAAGCCGGCTCGAACGGCTTGTACTCCACGAGCATCCTTTGCTCGTCACCAAGCGCGGCATGCGTCTTGCCCAGGATCTCCTCCATCCACTCCACCCGACGCCGCATGCTCTGCGTCCCCGGGTAGTTCGACCCATCCGACACCCACATCGAAACGTCCTTCGAGCCAAGCGCCTTGCCAATCTCCACCGATTCGATCAGGTGCGCCAGTGCCTTCGCCCGCACCTCCGGGTTCGGGTTACAGATCGACCCGTACTTATACTCCTGCTCCTGGAAGAGGTTCGGGTTGATCGACCCCGACTTGATCCCATGCTTGGCCTCAAGCCCCTTGATCTCGTCCACGCTGCCAAGCCCCTTCGGCAAATCCCACAGGACATGCAGCGCAACCGTCGGCACCGCTCCCGTCAACCGATTTACCTCGGCCGCGTCGGCAAACTTCTGCGCGATCGTGCTCGCCGCCGCCGGCTGCATGAACTTCCCGAACCGCGTTCCCGTGTTCGCGAATCCCCAGGACGGCACCTCGATCTTGAAGCTATCCAGCGCCGCCCACACCCGTTCCGTCCCCGCCGACCGCACTCCATTATTTGTACTCATCGCACCCTCTCCTGAACCGTCATCCATCAGAAATCCGTCAACCGCAAAACGTCCTACGCCGAACGCGCAACGTCATCCATCACAAGCAGCACATCCAGAAACCGTGGCCCATGCACACCCTTGATGCGTGTCATTTCGATGTCCGCCGTCGCCGACGGCCCCGAGATAAACGTCGTCGCAAACGCCGGCCGCGTTGCCAACACATCCATCGCCTCCGGCACAGTCGCAACCACCGCCGATGCCCTCACCAGGCAAAGGTGATAGTCCGGCACAAGCGACACCGCCCGCCGGCCCTGCCCGGGCACCGTCTGCAACACAATCGTCCCCGTCTCCGCGATCGCCAAAGTCGACTCCGTCATCACCCCTTCAAACCGATCGATCGACTCAACCGATAGCCCATCGTCCACCGCAAATGCAAACCCCTCCGGCAGCCATGCCGCGGTAACGCCCGGCGCCGCCAGCATCCGCGTCCGCCCCCGTTCCCCGAGCATCCCCAGCACCGCAGCTGCCACGCCCTCCGAAGCCACGCGCAAAACATGCGCGTCATAGTCCCGCAGCCGATCCTCCAGCAACTCCAGCACCGCTTCCCGCCCCAGGGTCGAAGTCCGCCGATACTCCCGCGGAATGGCTGCCCACTCCTCCGCAGCATTCCCCGCGCCCGCCCCCGCAGCAGCATTCGCCGTGCGAATCCGCCCAAGCATCAACTCTCTACTTGCGGTCGAAGCATTCACGACGCACCCCCACGCTTCTCCCACCAGTCGCGAAACGTCTCCTTCGGCATCTCCCGCAGATCCCTCACCTGCGTCCATCCGCCGAGCAGCCCGGGCAGCCAGCCAATCCATCCATCCTTGTCCACCAGCGGCGTCTCTGCCATCCGCCCGAACCGCTGCGCCGCGCGAAACCGCCTCTCGCTGCGAAAGATCATCCCCACCGTCTTCATCGCCGCAGCTTCGGGATCGAAGAACCCCTTCTGCTCGACGACCCTGTTCCGCAGATGCACCAGTACCTCCGGAATATTGATCTTCACCGGGCACACCTCGTAGCACGCCCCACACAGCGACGACGCATACGGCAGCGTCTGCGCATAGTGCATCTCCTGCAACTGCGGCGTCAGGATCGCCCCAATCGGCCCCGCATACACCGACCCATACGCATGGCCACCCGTCTGCCGATACACTGGGCACGCGTTCTGGCAGGCACCGCAGCGTATGCAGTTCAGCGTCTGCCGTCCCTCGCTATCCTCGAGAACCTTCGTCCGCGCATTGTCCATCAGCACTATATGGAACGCCTTCGGACCATCCACCCCGCGCGGATCCACCCCATTCCAGATCGAGTTATACGGGTTCATCCGCTCCCCCGTAGCCGACCGTGGAAGCAACTGCAGCAGCACCTCGAGATCCGCCAACCGCGGCACGACCTTATCGATGCCGGCAATTGTAATCAGCGTCTCCGGCAGCGTCAGGCACATCCGCCCGTTCCCTTCGCTCTCGACGACGCACACCCCACCCGTCTCCGCGATCAGGAAGTTCGCCCCGCTCACGCCTGTCTTCACCGTCAGAAACTTCTTCCGCAGAAACAGACGCGCTGCGTCCGCAAGATCCTGCGGCGTATCGCCAAGGTTCGGCAGATTCATCTCCCGCTTGAAGATCTCGCGAATCTGCTGCCTGTTCTTATGCAGCGCCGGAACGACGATGTGCGACGGCTGGTCGCCCCCAAGCTGAATGATCAGCTCGGCCAGGTCCGTCTCGTACGGTGTAATCCCCGCGCCTTCCAGAGCCTTGTTGAGCTGAATCTCCTCCGTCGTCATCGACTTGATCTTGATGACCTCGTGCGACCCCGAAGCCTTCACGAGCCCGATGACGATCTGCCGCGCCTCGTCCGCGTCCTTCGCCCAGTGCACCACGCCACCCGCGGCCGTGCATTTCCGTTCGAACTCCTCGAGATACACATCCAGGAACTTCATCGTGTGCTCGCGAACCCTGCGCCCGGTCTCCCGAAGCTCCTGCCAGTCCGGCATTTCGCCCACAACGCGAGCCCGCTTCGCCTGGATGATGTCCGTCGCGTGACGCACGTTCTTCCGCATCTGCGTGTCCCCGACGAGCACCTTCGCCGCCATCGGGAAAGTCGGAGCCGTCTTCGGATCGAGCGCGACGCCGCTCATGCCGCGCCTCCCGCTTCGCTCGCCAGGATCTCCGCCAGGTGAACCGTATGCACGCCAGTCCTCTGCCGGTGCAGCGACCCCTGGATATGCATCAGGCAACTGTTATCGCACGCCGTGCAGGCCTCGGCCCGTGTGTTCAGAACAGCCCGCGTCTTGTCCGCAAGCATCGCGCTCGAGACTTCTGCGTTCTTCACGGCGAACGTTCCGCCAAAGCCGCAGCACTCTTCCAGTCCCTGCAACTCGACGAGGTCGATTCCCCGCACCGCCTTCAACAGCTTCAGAGGCCCGTCGCCAAGCCCGAGGTTGCGCAGACCATGGCAGCTTGCGTGGTACGTCACCCGGTGCGGGTAGAAGGCTCCAACGTCCTCGAGCCCAAGCCGCTTCGTCAGAAACTCCGAAAACTCGTAAACGTTCGGCAACAGCGCTTCAACCTCGCGCGTCAGGTCAGCATTGCCGATGTGCGCCGCCATCTTCGGATAGTGATCCCGCATCATCGCCACGCACGAAGAAGATGGAACAACGACCGCCTCCGAACCTTTGAACTGCGCTACAAAGCGTTCCAGCAGGGGCATCGCCTCCGCTTGATAGCCGGTGTTGTAGTGCATCTGCCCGCAGCACGTCTGGCCTGCGGGAAACACCACCGTGTGGCCAAGCCGCTCGAGGACGCGAACGACTGCCTTTCCCGTCTCCGGGAAGAGCGTGTCGTTATAGCAGGTGATGAAGAGTGCAACTTGCAGGATGATCCCCTTGGCTGGCTGACGGAGACACGCTCCGGTCCAGATCACCCATTCACAATAGTCCAATAGGGAGTTTATTTCCAAGTGGTATACGCCATCGGTTACGATGGGACGCGTTCTTAGCGAATTCCAGTTGGTCATCGAGGCACGTCTCTTGGGAGCAAATCCGTTTATCGGCGTCATCTACCACTGGATCGGCGGCTTCGCGTCGGCCACCAACTTCATCCCGTTTCGCGGCATCAAGCGGTGGTCGTGGGAGGTGTACTGGCTGATCCAAGGGGTAGCGGCATGGCTGATTGCTCCGATGTTCTTCGCGTCGCTCCTGGTTCCGAACCTGTTTGGCATTCTGCGCGCGGCTCCCCACGAGAGCCTGGAATATGCACTTCTGTTCGGCGTGCTTTGGGGAGTGGGCGGCCTCACCTTCGGACTCGCCATCCGCTATCTCGGGATCGCCCTCGGATACGCCATCGCCCTCGGCCTGTGCACCGCCTTCGGAACGCTCGTCCCTCCCATCTTTCACGGACAGATCGGGGCGATCGCGCGTGAGTCTTCCGGTCAGATCATCCTTGTTGGCGTCTTCGTCTGCGTCATCGCCGTCGCGGTCAACGGCGCTGCGGGGTATTCGAAAGAAAAAGAAGTCACCGAAGAGGAAAAGGCCGAGGCCGGAGAGCGCGACTTCTCCTTCGGCAAAGGCATCGCCGTCGCGATCTTCGCCGGGTTCATGAGCAGCTTCTTCGCCTACGGACTCGATGCAGGAGCTCCCATCGCGAAGCTCGCGAAAGCGGAGTTGATCGCGAACCACAGGCTCGACCTCTGGCAGAATCTCCCCGTTCTCGTCGTCGTCCTCTGGGGAGGCTTCCTCACCAACTTCGTCTGGTCCGCCATCCTCATCCTCAAGAACCATTCGGCCCATCAGTTCACTGGCACGCCGGGACAAAATCCCCTGCGCGCTTCGGGAACGTCGGGCGACACGCTGGCGGACTACGATCCCCGGGATTCCGCATTCGAGCGTCTCGCTCCCAAGACCCTTGTCTTCAACTACATCTTCGCCGCCATGGCCGGGGTCATCTGGTACTTCCAGTTTTTCTTCTACTCGATGGGCCAGACCAAGATGGGCAAATATGACTTTTCGAGCTGGGCTCTCCACATGGCCAGCATCATCATCTTCGCCACGCTCTGGGGGTTGGCGCTCAAGGAGTGGCGCGGAACCAGCCGGCGGACACGAATCCTGGTAGCCAGCGGTCTCGCCCTCCTGATTGCTTCCACGCTGATCATCGGCTATGGAAACTATGTGAAGGCCATGCAGGATGCTGCGGTTGCAACGACCCCGTAATACGGGCGGCGGAGGGCCGGGTGCGGGACATGCGCGACCCACGTCCTGCCCAGCCCGAACTCCTACCCGATCACGCGCCGCAAGAAACCCTTGATTCCCACCACAGTCAGAAGGCACAGAAATACCACCAGCATCCCGAGAATCGCCACTGGATGCATATGCGGCAGAGTCGGCGTGAGTGCCGCTCTGAGGCCCTCACTCATATAGACGATCGGGTTCGCCAGCACCCCGATCTGGAGCACCGGAATCGGCCGAAGCGCCGCCCACGGATAATAAACACACCCCAGAAACGTAATCGGGATCACCACCACGCCAAAGATCAACCCGATCTGCTGCGGCTTTACGCTCGTCCCAATCACCAACCCCAGAGCCCCCGCCACCAGACTGGCCAGCGCCACAACAAGAATCAAAAACGGCCAACTCTCCACATGCACGACAGGCTTGACTGTAGGCACCCAGATCGCAAGCGGAAAGACCACGCACGCCGCAATCATCGACTGCACAGCCGAGAAGCAAATCTTCTCAATTGCCACAGCCGCAACCGGCAACGGACACATCACCCGGTCATCGATCTCGCGCGTAATCCCGAACTCCTGCGCCAGCGGCAGGGCCACAGCCGCGATCCCCGAAAACATGATACCAACCGCCATCAACCCAGGCAGCAGCACCGTCGAGAACCCACCACCCGCGCCCGACATAGCCGCCGTAGGATTCATCGAAGCCCCACCCGTCATGTGCGGCATGACGTACGTGAACACAAACAGAAACAGCAGCGGATTCATCCCCACCCGGATCACAAACGGAAAAAGCTCTCGCCGCAGCACATACGCATCGCGCAGAAACAGCCCCGCGAACGCCCGCGCATACTGCGTCATCTGTCCTCCCACCGGAGCCGCCTCCACCTTCACCACCGCACTCGTCGTCATCACTTACTCCCGCAACTCACGGCCAGTCAGCCGGATAAAAACCGTCTCCAGCGAAGTCTCTGTGATCGAAAGATCCCTCAACCCATACGGATTCGCCACCCGCACCACCTCCGACAGCAGCCCATCCACCCCATGTGCCATGACGCGCACACCGCTGGAGGTCTTCTCAGCCGAAGCCACACCGTCCAGGCTAGACAACTCGCCGATCAGCTTTTCTTTCTGCTCCCGGTCATGTAGATCCAACTGATAGATCTTCTGCACCCCAACCGAAGCCTTCAGCGCAGCCGGAGTATCCTGCACCAGGATCTTCCCGTGGTCGATGATCGCGACCCGGTCGCAAAGCTCATCCGCCTCTTCCATGTAGTGCGTCGTCAGGACGACGGTAATTCCCTCCTGCCGCAGCCCCTTTACCGCCTCCCACATCGCAATCCGGCTCTGCGGATCCAAGCCTGCCGAAGGTTCATCCAGAAACAGCACCTTTGGCCGGTGCGCAATCGCCCGCGCAATTTGCACCCTCTGCGCCAGCCCACCCGAAAGCTGCTGCGGATAAGCTCCCGCCCGCTCCGTCAGATGAAACTGTTCCAGCAACTGCTCAGTCCGAGCCTTGGCCGCCGCCCGGGAGAATCCGAAATAAACGCAATGAAAGTGAATATTCTCGAAGATCGTGCACGCCCGGTCGAGCGTGTTGTACTGCGGCACCACTCCAATCGACCGCCGCGCCACCGCCGGCTGCGCCACCACATCAATCCCCGCGATCAGCACGCGCCCCGCCGTGGGCAAGGCGCGCGTCGTGCAGATACTGATCGTCGTCGTCTTCCCCGCCCCGTTCGGGCCAAGCAGCCCGAACAGCGCTCCCTCTTCGACGTCCAGATCGATCCCGTCAACCGCCGTGACCGTCTGCTTCCCTTCATAAACCTTCCGCAGGCCCGACAACGCAACGATCAAGACACTAGCCCCCGCAATCGATTATAGGGACGCCACCCCTCCCCTAAGGTTTCGCGAGCGCCTGCATCTGCGGCTTCACCTTTCCCCCATCAACAACCTGGTCATCCGGGCTCAGAATCACCGTATCCCCCGCCTTCACCCCGGAAATAATCTCGGTCCCCGACCCCACATCCCGCCCAAGCACCACGCTCTTGAAGTGCGCCACGTTATCGCTATCCACCACAACCGCCTGCGGCCCAGCCGTCCGGATCACAAGCGCATTCGCCGGCAGCATCACCGGAGCCGTGGCCGTCGGCGCAAGGTCGTACCGCACCGTCGCGTACATCCCCGGCAGAATCCGCCCGTCGTTCTTCAGATCCACCTCGACCAGCAGCGTCCTCGTCCCCGGATCGAGACTCTGGCTCGTCCGCGTGATCGTGCCTGGAAACACCTCGCCACCCAGCTCCCGCACCACCACCTGCGCCGGCTGTCCTGCCTTCAACCCCACGGCATTCGCCTGCGGCACATTCGCAAACACCCTCACCACGCCCGACTGCGCAATCGTAAACATCTGCGGCACGCCCGTCTGACTCCCCACCGTAATCAAAGAGCCGCGATCGATCGAACGGGTCAAAATAATCCCATCGAACGGAGCCGTCACCTTCGAGAACGAAGCCTGCTCCGACAGGCTGTTCACATTCGCCTGGCTGGCCGTGATGTTCGCCTTATCCGCCGTCACCAGCGCCGCGTCCGCCCCCGCCTGCGCCCTCTTCTGATCCGCATCCTGCTGTGCGACGACTCCCGCTCCCACCAGCGCCTGCCATCGCTTATTCGTCGTAGCCGATAACTCCGCATTGGCCTCCGCCTGCAGCAACTGCGCCTTCGTCTGCGCCAGCGTAGCCTCCGCCTGCAACAGGCTCTGTGCCGTCTGCGGGTCTTCGATCACTGCGAGCAGTTGCCCCTTCCTCACATGGTCGCCGATATCGACATACCGTTCCTTGATGTATCCGGAAGTCCTCGCGAAGATCGTCGTCTCCTCGAACGCCTGGATATTCGCGGGCATCTCGATCCGCGAGCTCTTATCCCCACCCACAAGCTTCGTCGCCAGCACGATCGGCGGCCCCGCCGCTACCACCGCCTCATCCTTCAACGTATCCCGATGCCGCAACTTCGGAACCAGCGCCACCCCACCAACCACTACGAGAAGAAGAAAGAAACCAGCCGCGGCCACATACGGCGAGCGGTTCGGACGATCCGGTCCTGCGACAACGGTCGATGCACTCTGCGTCATGTCTCTCCCAATCAAGTACTAAAACTTAAACCGCTGCCGCTTTGCCGGCCTCAACGCCATCCTGCGGAGCCATCGCCGCAGTCCCACGGTCAGCCTTCCGCAACCGGCTATAAATCACCGGCACAATCAACAGCGTCGACACCGTAGCCACCAACAGCCCACCAATCACAGCTCGTCCAAGCGGAGCATTCTGCTCACCGCCCTCGCCCATCCCGAGCGACATTGGCAGCATACCGATGATCATCGCCAGCGCCGTCATCGTCACCGGTCGCAGACGCGTCGCCCCTGCCGAAAGCGCCGCGTCCAGGGAGTTCATCCCGGCCTCCCTCTGGTCGTTGGCAAACGTCACCATCAGGATCGAGTTCGCCGTAGCCACGCCAACCGTCATGATCGCGCCCATCAACGAAGGCACGCTGAACGTAGTCCCTGACAAAAACAGCATCCACAGGATCCCGCAAGCCGCACCCGGCAGCGCCGTCAGAATAATGAAGGGATCCAGCCAGCTCTGGAAGTTCACCACCATCAGCAGATACACAAGCAACACCGCAAAGATCATCCCCAGGCCTAACCCGGTAAACGAGTCATGCATGCTGGTTACCTGCCCCCTCACTGTTAGCGAAGTCCCTGGCGTCAGATGCTGCTTGTAGTGCTCGACAATCCTGTCGATATCCGTGCCGACTCCGCCAAGATCCCTCCCCTGCGTATTCACGAACACGTCGAACACCGGCTGCACGTTGTAGTGGTTCGTAATCCCCGGGCTGGTCGTATGCTGCACCTCGGCCACATCCCCGATCACCTGTGGAGCCCTCACCGTGGTGGTATCTCCCGTATTCGCGGCCCCGCCACCACTCGCCGTAATCGGAATTCCCCTGAGCGCCGCCACCGAGTTCATGGTGTACTGCGGAGCCTGCACCACCACGCTGTAACTCACGCCATTCTGCGGGTTCAGCCAATAGTTCGGCGTAGCCTGCCCGCTACCGGAAAGCGCATACAGCATGCTGTTCGCGACATTGCCCTCCGTCAGCCCCGCAATCTGCGCCCGCGACCGATCCACATTCACATGCAGCTCCGGCGCATACACTACCTGGTTGATATGCACATCGACCGCTCCCGGGACCGCCGTCGCGTCCCGCTTGATCTGCTGCGCCAGCGCATAGTTCTTGTCGAACTGCCGCCCGCTGATCTGGATATCGATCGGAGCGGGTAGCCCAAAGTTCAGAATCTGGTTCACGATGTCCGAAGACTGGAAGTAGAACACCATGTCCGGAAACTTCTCGTGCAACACCTTTCGCAGTCTCTGCCGATACTCCTCCGTCGGGCGATGCTTCTCATTCAGCGACAGCAAAATCTCTCCATCCTGCACGTCGGTCAAACTTCCGTCGCCAAATGCCAGGTTGAAGCTTCCGCTCGGGATCCCGATGTCATCCAGCATCATCGCCATCTCGTTCGCCGGAATCTCCTGCCGGATCACCGCTTCAACCCGCACGAAGATCTGTTCGACCTCCTCGATCCTCGTCCCCGGTGGCGTCCTCACATGCAGACGAAACGTTCCCGCATCCACCTGCGGAAAGAAGTCCTGCCCGATAAACGGAATCAAGCAAACCGAGATCGCCGCGAACAGCGCAAAGCATCCGAGCGCGAACCCGGCATGCCGCAGCACCCAGAACAGCACCCTCTGGTATGCCGCCCGCATCCGCTCAAACCCTGCATTGAACCGGAAGTGAACCCGCCAGATGATGCTCGCCTTCTGCGCGCTCGCCCCATGCCCCTCGTCCGGCATTCCGTCTTCGAACGGCGCGTGCTCCTGGTACATCGCGACTTCGCTCGCCAGCAGGAACTTCACCATCGTCGGCACCAGCGTCCGAGAGAGCAGGTACGACGCAAGCATCGCGAACACGACTGACATCCCAAGAGGTGTAAACAGACTCTTCGCCGCGCCCGACAGAAATACAACCGGCACGAAGACGATACAAATCGCCAGCGTAGACACGAACGCCGGAACCGCGATCTGCTGCGCCCCATCCAGAATCGCCGGTTCTATCTCCTTCCCCTGCGCCAGGTTCCGATGGATATTCTCAATCTCAACGGTAGCGTCATCGACCAGAATTCCAACCGCCAGCCCCAGCCCGCCAAGCGTCATCGTGTTGAGCGTCTGCCCCAACAGCTTCAAAATGATGATGGAGGCCAGGATCGAAAGCGGAATCGAAATGGCGACGATGACCGTACTCCGCCAACTTCCCAGGAACAGCAGGATCATCAGCGCAGTGAGCCCCGCCGCGATCGCCGCCTCCTTCACCACTCCCTGCAACGCCGCCTTCACAAACACCGATTGGTCGAACAGCAGGGTAATCTTCAGCGCCGAAGGCAGACCCGCCGCGATCTTTGGCAGCGCAATCCGCACCCTCTTCACAATGTCCAGCGTTGATGCCGAAGCGGCTTTCAAGATCGTCAGCAGCGCAGCCCGCTTCCCGTTGATGCGTACGATATTCTGCTGCACCTGGAAGCCTTCATGCACCTGCCCGATATCCCGCATGTACACGACGGCGCCCGAAGAACTCTTGATCGGCAGATCGTTCAACTGTGCCAGCACCGTCGGACTAGCATTCGTCCGCACGATATAGTCCGTCGTCCCCACCTTGGCATCGCCCGCCGGCAAAATCAGGTTCTGCGCCGTCAACGCATTCACCACGTCCGCCGGCGAAAGCCCCTTGCCATAAAGCTGTCCAAGGTCAAGATCGACGATCACCTGCCGCAGCTTGCCTCCATACGGCGAAGGCACCTGGGCTCCCTGCACTGTCGCCAACTGCGTCCGGACGAAGTTCACCCCAAGGTCATACAGGTCCGACTCCGACAACGTATCGCTCGACAAAACCGCCTGCAGAATCGGCACATTCGAAGCGCTGAACTGCAGCACAAACGGCGGAGTCGTCCCCGGCGGCATTGTACGCAGAATCGTCTGGCTCACCGCCGTCACCTGCGCCACCGCCGCCTCGATCTTCGCTCCCGGCTGGAAGAACACCTTGATGACC
Organism: Granulicella sibirica; assembly: GCF_004115155.1. Classification (NCBI taxonomy): domain Bacteria; kingdom Pseudomonadati; phylum Acidobacteriota; class Terriglobia; order Terriglobales; family Acidobacteriaceae; genus Granulicella; species Granulicella sibirica. Next base: position 912,319 of record NZ_RDSM01000003.1, on the reverse strand, counting down.
GAGATTCCGTTGATCGACTGCGACTCGATGTGCTCGATATCGTTCACCGCCGTCGTCATCGCGCGTTCGCTGATCGTCGTGAACCGCTTCTCCATCTCATCCGGACTCGTCCCCGGGTAAGTCCAGATCACGCTCACCACGGGAATATCGATCGTCGGGAAGATATCCGTGCTCATCGTCTCGATGCTGATGACGCCCAGAATGAAAATGAGCAGGCTCATCACCACGAACGTGTAGGGCCGGCGAAGCGCAAGACTGACAATCCACATGGCCTATGTCTCCTCCCGCACGACACGCGGACGTAACAGCAAGAAGCAAAATCAAATTCGACATCAGTCGCGAAGAGTTCAGCACGCCGAGAGGCAGGACCAATTCGCGAGAGTAGCTTACCAGCTTAAGCATTCCCAGGATCGGAACATTGCGGTTACGTTACCGTGGACGTAGCTTGCATCCAGAAAGTCTCGTACCCGGCAAAAGCCAGGTGGGCGTACCATGGAGGTATGTCGCGTGGATGGGAAAGTAAGGCCGTAGAGGAACAGCAGTCCTTGGCCGGTGAAGCAAAGCCGGTCAGCGCAGCCACCACGAAAGCCAACGCCGCACTCCTCGAAGCGGAACAAAAACGCAAACGCCAGGCCCTGGAACTCCAGCGCGAGCGCATTCTGTCGGAGCGAACCTCCAGCCCGCATCGCCGCTCTGCCCTCACCAATGCCCTTGCCGACGTCGAAGAAAAACTGGCCGAGCTAGGCTGGACCGTCCACTTATAACCGGGTCGGCCCGACAGCCGCCGTTGCCCTTCTGGTTGTCATTCCCAAAGGGAATCTGCGTCTGTAGTGGTTCTAAAACCAGCCCAGCCGTTACCCGCGCCGATGCAGCACAAGCGAATTGGCCTGATCAATCGTCGTCATCAGGATCTCGTGGATATTCACCCGCGGCGGCCGTGAAGCCGCCCAGACGATCGCATCCGCCACATCCTCGGGCTCCAGCGGCGTGATGTTCTCATACACCTTCTTCGCCTTGTCCTTGTCCCCGCGAAACCGAACCTCGCTGAACTCCGTCTCTACCATCCCCGGATCGACAGAAGTCACCCTCACCGGCGTCCCCATCAGATCCAGCTTCAACCCCTGGCTCAGCACCCGCTCCGCCGCCTTGGTCGCGCAATAAACCGTCCCGTTCGCATACGTCACATGCCCGGCAGTCGACCCCAGGTTGATTACATGCCCGCGCCCGCGCTCGATCATTCCCGGCACAATCGCCTTCGTGACGGCGAGCAGCCCCCGGATATTCGTATCGATCATCTCGTCCCAGTTCTTCGGATCATCGAGATACACCTTATCCAGCCCACGGCTCAAACCCGCATTGTTCACGAGCACATCCACGGCCTTCCACTCCTGCGGCAGCCCCGCAAGCGTCGTGTCTACAGCCGCCCTGTCCTGCACGTCGAGCGAAAACGTATGCACCGCGACTCCGTGCGCCGCCGTCAGCTCCTTGGCCAGGTCGACCAACCGATCCGCTCGCCGCGCGCAGAGCAGCATCTTCGCACCCTCGGCCGCAAACGCCGTAGCCGTCGCCTTGCCGATCCCGGAACTCGCCCCCGTCACAAACACAATCCGATCCCGCAAAGAAGCCATCGTCGCCCTGTCCTTTTCCAAAGTGGTCTCAAGCTAAGCCGAGGCTTTCACTATACCGCCCTCCGCCAACTCAACCGAAATGCCGCGCCCTTTCCCCCACCCATCCACGCGCACCCTGATAAACTGATAGACCTGCGGTCCAACCGCACTCGAAGCGCACCCTAAAGGACTCAACTCAAAGTGGATCAGCAGACCAAAGCAGCCCTCAAGAACGACCAGTTCATCAACACCACCGAGCACGGCATCGAGTGGGCGAACCAGAACCGCCGCCAAGTCATCATTACCGGCTCCGCCATTCTCGCCGCCATCCTCATCGTGATCGCCTGCGGCGCCATCTACCACAGCCGTTCCGAGTCCGCTTCCACCGCCTTCGGGGCCGCCATGCAGGCCTACCAGACGCCCCTCGCCGCTCCCGGCCAGCAGGTGCCCCCCGGCACCAAGACCTACGCCAGCGTCAACGAACGCGCCAAGGCCGCCAACGACCTCTTTAATCAGGTCGCCGACAAGTACAGCATGACCCCCGACGGCAAGGTCGCCCGCTACTTCGCCGGCCTTACCTACCTCGAAGAGGGCCAGAACCAGTCTGCCGAAGACACGCTTAAGAAGGTCGCCAGCGGCTGGAACAAGGATCTCGCCGCCCTCGCCAAGCTTTCGCTCGCCCAGCTCTACCGCCAGACCAACCGCGACGCTCAGGCAGTCGATCTCTACAACGAGCTCACCGCCAAGCCCACGACGACTGTCCCCGGCGGCATCGCCCAGCTCCAGCTCGCCGAGCTCTACACCAACGAGAACAAGCCCGACCAGGCCCGCAAGATCTACGCCACCCTCAAGGACAAGGACGCCAAGGGCCCCGCCGGCACCATCGCCGCCCAGAAGCTCAACCCCACCGCTGCCCAACCTCAGCAGTAAAATCAAGTCCCGAAGAGCCCCTCCATGGCTTCTCCTGGAGGGGCTTCCTTTTGATGATCAATGTTCCCGGGTGCCCCACCTTCGGCGCAGCCTACGGTGGGAGACCCATACCGCCCGGCGCGCCGCCTTCCCACGCAACGACTAGTGATCGTGCAAATCCCGCCCCGGCAATAACCCCGGCGGCCTCCGATCAATCGGCACCGCCCTCCCCGTCAACACCGCCTCCGCCTGCTCCCGTAGCCGATTGATGATCACCCATTGGTCCTTCGCATTCGGAGCCGCCACCCATCCCGGAAGCGACATCCCCAGGTAATCCCCGATCGCCCGCGCATGCGGCTCATACAAGCCGCGCATCGCATGCAGCCGCACAACCGAATTCTGGTCCCCGCAGAACCGTATTCCCACATCCCCCAGCGAATCGCACAGCCGATCGAACCCATGCGGCGGAAGCCTCTCCGCATCCTCGTTCAGCGGCCACTGCTTCTCCTTCTCCTCCAGGTGAAACACGTGCCCAAGATCGATCAGCGCATGCCGGCACATCGCAAACGTCAACTGTGCCTGCCGCGAAGCCGGACCCTCCACCACAGCAATCAGCAGCGCGCACGCATCCAGCACCGCCGTCATCGCCGACAGCCAGCTCTGGTTGTCATGCTGCGACCGGTAATAGCAAAGAATCGGGTACGAGATGTGCGATTCCAGAATCTCCGCCGACCACCGCTCCCACTGCGCCAGAAGCTGAATCAACGCCTCATCCCCACCCTCGAACCGGTGCCGTCGGAGCAGCTCCGCCGCAGTCGGTGGCGACCCCGCCCGCGCATCCAGCAGGGCCACATCTACCTCACGCCGCGAAAACGCCTGGTACAGCACCGGCACGTATCCAATCACCAGAGCCACCAGCCCGAGCCCAGTCCCAGCCTCCGAGATCACCAGTGCCCTCGCCGTCAGTGACCGCGGCACCACATCCCCAAGCCCAAGCGTGAACAGCGTCGTCCCACTCACATAGAGATCCGTCCGGAAATGAGCCAGATCCGTTCCCAGCGCCATCGCGTCCGTAAACGGCGTCGCCATCGAATAGAAGAAGCCCGCAAAGCCAACAACGAGCAGAACCGCCCATACCGCGAGCAGCATCAGCAGCGATAATGGCCCATAAATGCTGTAAAACTGCTCCCGAAAGCTCTTGGCCTGGATCCGCTTCCCCACCATCGACCAAGGAGTCCACGTCAGAACATAAAACAGCGAAGTGATCCGCCATCGCCCCGCCGGACGACGCGGCAGGATGATCGTCTGGAACGCATCCAGAAACACACCCGAACAACAAAGAAAACCCAGTAAAAAAGCGATGATACGCAGAAGTCAACTCCTGTCCGGAAGCAGGCCACCCGGAGCATTCTCCAACACTACCAGCCCCTTAGGATCCGCACAGCACACTTTCGTACCGATTCTGAGCGGCCTATGTTTTACAGCGAACATACAAATCCTTCCCTCGAGTGCATCATCAATGTACGGAACACGACCAACGCAGTCCTCCCCAACCGCATCCTAGCTTGCCTTTCGCCCCAGGCTCCCAGAACGGAGGTTCCCAGTGCAACGCATCCTTGTCGTTGACGACGAACACCTCACTGCAGACACTCTCGGCCTCATCTTTCACAAGAACGGCTTTGAAGTCAGAACCGCTTATTCCAGCGAAGAAGCGATCGCCTGCGCCCGCGACTTCCAACCCGAGCTTCTACTCTGCGATATCACCATGCCCGGCAAAGACGGTATAGAACTCATGGTCGAAATCGGCAAGGCATTCCCCGCCTGCCAGATTCTCGTCCTCACCGGCTACTACTCGAACCTGAGCCCGGTCCACGACCACGTCCGTAAGATGCCCCATCCCGCCCGCGTCCTCACCAAGCCCTGCAACCCCCGCGAACTGCTCCGCACCGCCGGAGCCATGCTGGCCGCCACGGCCTGACCTGGCCGCCAAGCCGAATTCCCCACACTCAGAATCGCTTGTAGAGCAATGTCATGAGTCTCGACGGTCAAACGCGAGATACTGCAGGCGCCAGGAGACTATGACGCGGTAGAAACAGCGTCAGAGTGGCTTGAGAGCCGGACAGTGGGAAAAGCGTTGGGGTAGTTCTGCTGGATCCAGGCGGTCATCTCTTCGCGAACGAGGCAGCGTAGGTCGAAGCTTTCGCTGGCGTTGCGGGAGCTCATGAGGCAGCGGAGTTCCATGGTCTTTTCACTCAGGTTCGTGACCTGGAGACCGCAGACCTTGCCGTCCCAGAGTTTGGAGGGGTGGACGATTTCGTTGAGGCGGGCGCGGAGGGATTCGACGGGGATGGAGTAGTCGACGTAGAGGAAGGCGGTGCCGAGGATGTCGGAGGACTCGCGGGTCCAGTTCTGGAAGGAGTTCTCGATGAAGTAGCTGAGGGGGACGATGAGGCGGCGGAGATCCCAGATGCGGATGACGACGTAGGCGGAGGTGATCTCCTCGATGCGTCCCCACTCGCCCTGGACGATGACGACGTCGTCGAGGCGGATGGGTTCGGTGAGGGCGATCTGGAGGCCGGCGAGGATGTTCGAGGCTGTCGACTTGGCGGCGGTGGCGAGGACGAGGGAGGCGACGCCGGCGGAGGCGAGGAGGCCGGTGCCGTAGTGCCAGATGCGGGGGTCGTGGAAGCTCCAGAGGAGGGCTCCGATGGTGATGATGATGAGGAAGCTGATGAGCATCCGGCGGAAGAGCTGGAACTGGGTGTGAACGCGGCGGGCACGGATGTTGTTTTCGGCGGATAGATCGTACTTGCGGAGGAGGAGGGTCTGGGCGACGTAGACGCCGCCGATGGCCATCCAGCCGAGAGAGATGATGAGGGCCATGAGCAGGCCCTGTTGGACGATATCCTCCCAGCGATCGGAGAGGAGGGGGATGCTGGGGAGGATGAGGAGAAGGCAGGTGATGAGAAAGATGGCGCGTGCAGGATGCGCGAGGTGGCGCTGGACTCCCCAGCCGGGGGCGAACTGGGAGGTGCCTTCGGCTTCTTTCCGCTTGATGAGGCGGAAGAGGATGTAGTGGGCGACGTTGGCAAGGACGATGGCGGTGCAGAAGAGGAAGATGGCGAGGAACCAGCCGTGCTTGAGGTGAAGGGTCGTCATTCGTTCTCCTCGGCGGTGAGATGCGTTTGATTGTTAATGGCTGGCGCTGGGTGGGACAGGGCGAAGGCAAACGCAGATTCCCTCGGGAATGACAACCAAAAAGCAACGGCAGGGTGCTACCGCGTTGCTGGAACGGGCTTTGTCGAGCGAACCGCGATCTTCTTAAGCCCACGCAGCGCTTCGTTGACCGACTCGGAGTCCGGGAAGGTCTCAACGAGGTCGGGTGCGAGCAGGATGATGTTCGTTCCCTGCTGCATGCGGTCGTAATACTTGCCGCGCACGGCTTTAGCGGCATCGAGCGGGCGGGGTGTGAGTGCGTCGCTAGACTTCTTCATAGGTCTTCTTTTCCGTTGCAGTCGCGGTTCGGGCTCCGATGATCCGTATGGTGTCATCGAGATCGCGGTGCGAGATGAAGAGAATTCGCTGGCTCGATGATAGACCAATCGTGATGAAGCGGCTTTCTTCTTCAGAATGCAGATCATCCGGAAATGTTGCGGCGAGGGGATCGTCGAAGACGGTCATTGCCTCGCGGAACGATACGCCGTGTTTCTTCAGATTGCGGGCTGCCTTCCCCGGGTCGAATTCGAAGTGCAGCCGTTGGAAGGCCATTTGGGCTCTCGTTCCTATGACAATGGAAACGGTAATGCGGGACCCGATTTACTGGCCCAAGATGGGTAGGCCTCCGATGCCCTGGGCTATTTTGGCGGACCACTCGGCGGGGCCGGTGATGTGGACGCTGGTGCCCTTGGCGTCTACGGCTACCGTTACGGGCATGTCCTGGACTTCGAACTCGTAGATGGCTTCCATGCCCAAGTCAGCGAAGGCCAGGACTTTGGAGCTCTTGATGGCTTTCGAGACGAGGTAGGCTGCGCCTCCGACGGCCATGAGGTACACGGCTTCGTTGTCGCGGATGGCTTCGATGGCGGCGGGGCCTCGTTCGGCTTTGCCGATCATGCCGAGGAGGCCGGTCTCTTCGAGCATCTGGCGGGTGAACTTGTCCATGCGGGTGGCGGTGGTGGGGCCGGCGGGGCCGACAGCTTCGTCGCGGACGGCTTCGACGGGGCCGACGTAGTAGATGAAGCGGCCGGTGAAGTCGACGGGGAGCTTTTCGCCCCGGTTGAGCATATCGGTGAGGCGCTTGTGGGCGGCGTCGCGGCCGGTGAGGAGTTTGCCGGAGAGGAGGATGACTTCGCCGGGGTTCCAGGTTTTGACGTCTTCGCGGGTGACGGTGTCGAGGTTGACGCGGCGGGCGGTGTGGACGTCGTAGGTGAGTTTTGGCCAGGACTCGAGGGAGGGGGGGGCGGTCATGACGGGGCCGGAGCCATCGAGGCGAATGTGGAGGTGGCGGGTGGCGGCGCAGTTGGGGATCATGGCCACGGGGAGGTTGGCGGCGTGGGTGGGGTAATCCATGATCTTGATGTCGAGGACGGTGGTAAGGCCGCCGAGTCCCTGGGCTCCGATGCCGAGGCGGTTCACTTTTTCGTAGAGCTCGATGCGGAGGGATTCGATGGAGGTTTTGGGGCCCCGGGCGATGAGTTCCTGCATATCGATAGGGTCCATGAGGGACTCTTTCGCCATGACCATGGCCTTTTCGGCGGTGCCTCCGATGCCGATGCCGAGCATGCCCGGGGGGCACCAGCCGGCTCCCATGGTGGGAACGGTTTTCAGGACCCAGTCGACGATGGAGTCGGAGGGGTTGAGCATGGCGAACTTGCTCTTGGCCTCGCTGCCGCCGCCCTTCGAGGCTACCGTTATGTCTACCGCAGTGCCTTGAACTAGTTCGACGACGACCATGGCGGGGGTGTTGTCGCCGGTGTTGCGGCGGGTGAAGGCAGGGTCGGCGAGGAGGCTGGGGCGGAGGACGTTGTCGGCGTTGCGCCAGGCTTCGCGGACGCCTTCGTCGACCATCTGCTGCATGGTCATCATGCCGAAGACCTTCGAGGCTTCCCACTGGACTTCCATGCCGACCTTGACGAAGGCGGTGACGATGCCGGTGTCCTGGCAGATGGGGCGGTGGCCCTCGGCGCACATGCGGGAGTTGATGAGGATCTGGGCGATGGCGTCCTTGGCGGCGTGGGACTGCTCGAGATCGTAGGCGCGGGCGAGGTTGTTGATGTAGTCGACCGGGTGGTAGAAGCTGATGTACTGGAGCGCGTCGGCTACGCTTTGGATCAGGTCGTCCTGCTGGATGGTCGCCATCTTGGGCCTCTGGATCGAGTTTAATGCAAAGAGTTCGGGCCCACGCTTTGTGCGCGGGCCCGGAGGGAAGGCTCTGGTTTCGATCGGCTTATTTTATGTGCCCGAACCGGTAGACGATGCCGGCGTTGATGCCGAGATTGTTCTGGAGGTGATCGCCGAAGGTGGTTCCAACGTAGGTGGGGGTGAAGCGTAAAGCGAGGTTCGGGTAGAAGTTGACGTCGTAGTTGACGCCTACGGAGAAGACGGGCCGGTTGGATGTGGGCCACATGCCGAGGAGCGTGGCGGGGATGGCCTTGGAGCCGCCGTCGAAGTTTCCGAGAGAGTAGCCTCCCATGGCGTGGACGCTGAGGGCAGTCTTCTGCCGGGCGTAGATGCGATAGGTCGGGCCGCCCATGAAGGTGTACTCGGTGATGAGCGGGTTGTAGACGCTGTAGATGTTGTTGCCAACCTTGGCGTTTCCGTAGCCGCCGCGCACGTCGGCGATGATGCCGAGCTTCGGGTTGAGGAAATACGTGGCGCTGGTGGCCCAGGTAATCTCGTTGTTCTTCTGAAGGAATTCCCCGCTGCGGAAGCGGAGGTAGCCGCCACCGCCGAAGACCTCGTAGCGGTGCATGTAGGTCTCTTCGGTCTGCCGGAGGATGCGAGCCTTCCGGTTCGCGCTCGACTCGCGCTTGGATCTGCGCTTCTGCGCCTCAGCCGGCATTGCGCCGGCGCCAATCAGTACGGCGAGCACGCCCGCCGTCAACCACTGCATCCTTCGTCCTAAACCAGACATCAAGCGTTTCCTCTGCTTCATCCTTCTTTGGTCGTGCGGCATCCGCTCGGGAAGACGGGGTGCCTGAACCAGGCCGTAGAGGGCCATCTCCTATTAGAACATCCCGTACCACGTGGGAGAACGCTTGTTCTGGAGGACCTAGCCGGGGCCGTGTGTTCGACGTGCGGCGAGGCGACAGGTTACCCCGCCGCCCCACGCGCTCTAGTGCAGGGTATAGCTGATGCCGGTGATGAACTGGTAGGTGTTTTTCTTGAAACCGAAGGCGGGGTTGTTGATGAAGTTGTCGGAGGTGGTGACGGTCAGGTTGAAGCGGTTGAAGACGGGAGCGGCGAGGACGACCTGAGCGTTGGCCGAGTAGGCGTTTGTGTTATTCCAGGCAGGGATGATGCTTGCGGTTTCGGTGAGGACGAGCTTACGCGGGAGGTTACGGCGGTAGTTCTCGGCGAAGGTGGAACCGATGAGGTTCTGGTTGCTGTCGGGAGTTTGGAACTGCTGCTTTTCGTAGTGGACGTCGGCCTTTAGATCGAGTTGCTGGTTGGGCTTCTGAATGGGCGTCCAGCCAAAGCCGCCGCCGTAAATCTGCTGGAGGTCGAGGCCGGAAGAATAGTTGTGGTCGAAAGCGAGTTCTCCGAGGGCGTAAAAGCGTGGGGAGAAGTAGCGGTCGCGCTCGAGATCGGCGTGCATGATGCTGGTCTTCGTTTCGACGGAGCTGGGGGGATCGGTCTGCGGGATGTTCGGCTGGGTGATCTTGCCGTAGCTCTCGGTAAAGTCAAGGGTGGTGCGGTTGTTCGGCGGCAGGAAGGCGGCCTGCGGGATTGTGCGGACGAGCGCGACGGCGGCGTTGTACGTCGAACCGTTCTGAGTGGAACGGATGATGGTCGCGCCTGCGCCGATGGAGCCGTTCCAGCCCTGGTAGATCTTCGCCTTGGCGGTGACGTCGTGCTGGTAGGTGGCCTTATCGACGACAAAGCCGATGTCGGCGACCGGCATGGTCTTCTCGGGGGCGGGCGGAGCGGCGGCGACCGTCAGCTTGCCTGCTTCGACGTCGATGCTGCTGGGCTGCACGGGCTGCTTGGTGATGGGGGCGTCCTTACGCAGGACAGCGAACTGGCCGTGGACGTGGAGCTCCTTCACCTTATCGAGCGTGACGCTGATGTCCCCGGCCATATCGCTGTGGAAGGTGATGCTCTGGCCAACGCCGCGCACGAACGTTCCTTTGAGTTGGTCGCCGTTGGTAAAGACGATGACATCCGGCTCGGGCTTGGCGGGCTTATCCTGCGCGTGACCGATCATCGTGGCAAGGCATGACGCGGCGGCGAGAAGTGCTTTCGTCCAGGGTCTCTTCATGCTCTTAAAGTACCGCAGCGGGAGCGGTAGGACCACCTTTGCGAGACAGCATTTTGGTTGAATCGAAGTTCGAACGGCAGACTCCGGCGACCCGCTTTGACCCTGAAACATGTCGCCCCGCGACATAAAATGTCCTCTCACTGACCTCTTACGAAGGACCAATCGAGACGCTATCTGCCTGTCACCTATGGGGTTTTGCTTGGTAAACGGGGGTGCGAGGCGAATTCCGGTTTTATGTGCAAGATTATGTTGCCAATTGTTATTCGCGTGGCATAGTATCCGTTTCGCGCTCGGCAAAGTTCAACTTTTTTGATGGCGAACATGCCAGGGCACCTGCCCCTCTTTCCCTGGGTTCGATTGTAGTTAACACTTACCCGCGAGCCTCAACCCTCGCCATTTCGTTGGAGTGAATCATGGCATGGTACGCGTATTGCATTGCGGAACGTCAGGCATTTCCAGAACTTGCCCGGCACCGTCGTCCAATGCCCCTCACCGGGGTTTCCGGTCTGTTTGGCAACCAGACCTTTCTCTTCCCAGCAAGCGACCTCGCCGTCATCGTGTCTGAACATAATGACGAAGAGATTGCCGCGATGGATAGCAAGTTCGCACGAGATCACGCACGCGTCGTTGCAGACTGCTTCAAACACTCGACTGTACTTCCCTTCCGCTTCGGCACGACCTTCGCGGATGACGATTCGCTTCGCCGCTCCGTCCGCTCGAACCAAAGGCACTTCACCGCTAACGTGGAACGGCTTCGCGGCAAGGCCGAGATGCACCTGAAGGTGCTCGTCGACGACACCTGTCCCGGCAACTCAGCCCGCGATATGACCGTCGGGCAGCAGTACCTGACCAGCCTGCGTGAGAGCGCGAGCCGGCAGCGGGAACGGCAGTCCCGGGCACGTGCGCTTTCGGTGCAGATGCACCGGATGTTTCTTCCCCTTGCCGAAGAGATAACCTGCAAGCGCATGGAATCGGGCAAGATGCTTCTCGATATCGCTCACCTGATCGATAACAAGACGATCGAGCGGTACCAGAACAAGTACTCTTCCGCGACGCAGCAGATGAAGGAATGCAGCATGCAACTCTCGGGCCCCTGGCCCCCGTATCACTTCGTGCATCGCACGAGTCATAGCGTTCAGCAAAGCGCTTAAAAAGCATCGATTGCAGCCCTCGTGCATCTACCCCTGACACCTACCTTTTGGTTCCTGTCAGGGGTGACGTATTGCACCAAAGTGCTGTCAGTCTGGTGCTTGCGCGGACTACCTTTGCCACAACCAAGGCATCCGATCCTTTGAAAGCCGAGCGAGGGCGCCTATGCGCCGCGTTGCCGGTCAGAGGAGAACGATGAACATCCAGCGAATCACCCCGGGACGTACGGTCTCGACCCTTTTGCTTTGCGGCATGTTTGCCACGGCACCGCTCACCCTGAAAGCCCAGGAACCAAACCCGACCTCGCGTCCCGCAGGCGCTGTCGAGGAAGGCCCCAACGGTATCTATCTCTATCGCGTGCAGGTGGTGCAGCGCGACCTCGACGCGGTCAACTATTTCCATCGCAGCGGTTCGACGAAGATCGGCTTCCAGGGGACCACGCTTCTTCCCGGCGCCAAGGGCGAAGCTAAGGTGCAGAGTGAGCGTGGCGGCATTACAATCGACGCGCGGTTCGAGGGCTTGACCCCGGCGAACGGATTCGGCCGCGAGTATCTCACCTATGTTCTCTGGGCGATCTCGCCGGATGGGCGTCCGCAGAACCTTGGTGAGGTGCTGCCAGCAGGCACGAAGAACAATATCAATGTAACGACGGCGCTACAGTCCTTCGGACTGATTGTGACGGCTGAGCCCTACTTCTCGGTGAGCCAGCCGAGCGATGTTGTTGTATTGCAGAACGTCGTCCTTCAGGATAAAACGCAGGGCGTGCTTGAGAAGGTGAACGCGCACTTCTCGTTGTTACCGCGTGGTGCTTATGCGGATACTGAAGGATCGAAGAGCATCGCCGACCCGATCACGCGCAATGAGCGTTCGCCTCTTGAACTCTACGAGGCGCATAACGCTATTCGCATCGCGATGAACACGGGCGCGGATAAGTACGCGGCGGACATAATCCAGCAGGCGATGCAGGACCTGCGCAACGCGGATGACATCGATGCGAACAAGAAGGGTGATCGCAAGATGGAGATCACGTATGCTCGGCAAGCCGTGCAGCGCGCCGAGGATGCGCGCATCGCAACCCTGAGGAAGCAGGCCGCGGAGCGTCAGCGTAATACGGAGATCGCGAAGAACCAGGCGCAGGAACAGGCGATGCAGTCTCAGCTTGACGCGCAGAAGG